>SKLD01000218.1 GCA_007123395.1 Opitutales bacterium | reverse complement strand
GCAGCGGGCACGACGCGGAGTGGTCCCGCGAATATTTGCCATGACCATGTCCCTACCCCGACGACAATTCATCAAACTCTCGACGCTCACGCTGGCCGGCGCGCTCATGCCGCGCTGGGCCTTTGCCGCACGCAGTGGAAATGCCCTGCGGATTCCCCCGGAATGGACGGGAGGCCCGCTCACGGCGGCGGCGGCAAACCTGCCGATCTGGCCGGGACACAGCACAGCGGCGCTGGCTCTCAACGACCATGTTCCCGGCCCCACCATTCGCTTGCGACCGGGAGACTTGTTCGACATGGAGGTCGTCAACCAACTCAACGGGGAGGACCTGGTCTTGCACTGGCACGGCCTCAAGGCACCCGCTGCCTTCGACGGCCACCCAAATCAGGCCGTCGCACCAGGTGGCGCCTACCGTGTGACCTTTCCCCTCCTGCAGGATCCGGCCTTCTGCTGGTATCATGCGCACACCCATGACCTCACCGCCTCGCAGGTTTACCGGGGTCTCGCGGGAGCCTTTATCATTGATGATCCCGAGCGGGACGCCGCCCTCGGGCTGCCCACCGGAGTGCGCGACATTCCCCTTCTCATCCGCGACTGGAAATCCAACGTCAACTTCGCCCTGACTTACAACCCAAGCATGTTCGAGCACATGTGGGGTTACCTCGGCGACACGATTCTCGTGAACGGGACGCCCGAGGCCTGGCTTTCGGTCGATCAAGGAAGCTGGCGCTTTCGCATCCTCAATGCCTGCAATGCCCGGGTCCTGCGCATCGCTTTCAACGACAGGCGTATATTTCACGTCTTCGCATCGGACGGCGGCCTGACGGGAATGATCGAACCGGTGACCGAGCTTGACCTCTCGCCCGGCCAACGGATCGAAATCCTCGTTTCCTTTGCCGATCTTCCGGTGGGCGAATCGGTACAGTTGCGCAGCATCTTCTTTCCCATCACGGCTCCCATGGGTGGTCCGGCCGGTCCCCGCCAGGGCGATCCGCTGCCCATCATGACCTTCCATGTCGATGCGCCCGGCAATGCAAGCGCATTGCCGGTGTCCCTACCCGCCCCCGTGCTGCCCGACGAAGCCCTCGCGCGGCGCACAAGAAATTTCGACCTCGGCGTTGTCAACGGACAACACACCATCAACAACCAAGTCTACGACCTGGACCGGATCGACTTCGAAGTGGCGCCCGGAGAGGTCGAAATCTGGCAGTTCACCAATCGCACGGCGAACTTCCACCCCATGCATATTCACGGCGCCTTCTTCAAGGTGCTTTCCCGCGATGGAGCCGCCGCCACCTTGCCGACCGACCGCGGTTGGCGGGACACCGTCACGGTCTATCCAAACGAAACCGTCCGCGTGGTCATTCGCTTCGGACCCCGACCGGGGCTCTTTCTCATGCACTGTCACAACCTCGAGCACGAGCATGAGATGATGCAGAACTTCGCGGTGACCGCCCCCCAACCGCCGCCGCTCCAGATCACTTCCGAAAACAATGAAGTGGTCGTGTCCTGGCCCGCGCCATCGGACGGATGGATTCTGGAACAATCCGACGACCTGCTTGACTGGCAGCCCGTTGCGAATGCGGCGGAACTATCCGGGGATCGCATGCGGTGGCGCCAACCCTTACCCCCTGACCGCCAGTTTTACCGCCTCAACATGCCGGATACCCTGTAACACGCTCTCCCCACCAGACGGTAATCTCCTCGCCGAATTGCCGTCGGCATCGGTTCAGCCTTGTCCCGTTGTCGAAACTGAAGGCGCCTCCTCCAGCAGTTCCGCAAGGACCACCGCCCAAGCCGCGCGGTCACCCAATGATGAACTACCAGAGAATTTCGCGGGTGAAGAAACTTGTTACCGGGGGAAGTTATTGCATCCTATGACCATGCAAACGAAACCGTATCTGAAGGACCGTCCGCCGGTCAGTCGGTTGGGCTTCGGCGCCTGGCCGCTGGGAAATACCGTGCGCGGTGAGACAATGACCGAACGCGAAGGGACGGCGTTGGTGCATGCCGCCCTCGAAGCCGGGATTAACTTCTTCGACACGGCCCCGAACTATGCCTTGGGGCGCAGCGAAACGATTCTTGGCGAAGCACTGGGATCCGCGCGCGACCGGGTGGTTATCAACACGAAGTTCGGCCACCACGCGGATGACCTCCAGGATTTCAGCCTCGCCGCACTTCTGCCTTCCATCGAAGGCAGCCTCAAACGTCTGCGTACGGACTACGTGGACAGCGTGCTCTTGCACAATCCGGGCATGGACACCCTCGCCGGAAACACCGGACACTACGAAGCCTTGCAGAAACTGAAGGACTCCGGAACAATCCGCGGATTCGGAGTGAGCATCGACACCCGGGATGAGTTGCTAACCGTTCTGAAACAACCGCATCCCATCGACGCCATTGAGTTGCTCTACAACATTTACGCTCAGACTACGCGCGACCTTCTCGACGCAATCCACGCGGCCGGCATTGCCCTCATCATCAAGGTGCCCCTCGACTCGGGTTGGCTGACTGGAAAATTCACCGAAGACACGGTCTTCACCGGAATCCGCGCCCGCTGGCAAGAGTCGGACATCGCACGCCGGGCAAAGCTGACACGGGATCTGAAGACGCTCCTTTCCACGGACAATCTCACACCCTACGCGCTCGGCTTCCTCTGGTCGTATGAGGCCGTCACTACCGTCATTCCCGGTATCCGCACGCCCGCGCAACTCCGCGAACACACCCGCGCCATGGAAATGTCCTTCGACGCTGCCCTGCGCAAACGCCTCGAGGACTTCCACGATACGCATGTCGGGACCGATCCGCTGCCATGGTAATCCTCTGGGAAAAGTGGGGGCAGGTTGACGAAAAAACGCCGTCCCGGAGGACGGCGTCGTGAAAGCGTTGCGGTGTCAATCCGCCGGGCGTTGCCGCTTGCTAGAAGCGCATGCGCACACCGCCGTAGATTGTGTAGCCGCTACCCGCGCGCCGCACATCGGAATACTCGTAGCCGAGGAAGAGGGCGTATTGCGGGGCGAAGTTGTAAGCTCCTTCGATGCCGTAGGACCACGTTTTGACGCTGTCGTCGGTCTCGTAGTTGTAGTCGATCATCGGCGTGACGTATATTTCCGGAGAAACCTCCAACTCGACGCCACCGGTGAGCCCGAGGAAACCGGAGGTATCGCGCTGGCCGCCGCTGCGCGAGCGTACAAAACCTCCGTTCGGGGCGAGGAAGGGACGGATGCCCGGGCCCGTTTCGATGAACAACGGAACGGACAGACCGGCTCCGAGGGCACGGGCACTGGCCCCGCCTTGCGACACGCGTATGTAGCCGACGTCGACCCTGAAGTCGACGCCGACGCCTTGGGCAACGTCGAGCGCGGGGAAGTTCGCCGCGACACCGAGACCGTAGCCGTCGGGGCGGAAGCCACCTTCTTTCAATTTGACGTAGCCGATAGAGGCTTCGCCGTAGGTTTCGCCTAGAAATCCTTGGCCGGAGAGCGAGGATGCGAGACCGACCACGAGGGTCAACGCGAGGGTTTTCGTTGTTTTCATGAGTTTGGTTTATGTTTGGTTGGTTTGAACTGCTCCATTTAATTGAAGCAGTCTAAAAGGTGGGCGAAAGAGAATGAACTTTCAAGGAGATTCGTCGCGGTAGAAGCGTGGCTGAGTGTGGAGGCTGAGTGCGTACGGATGCCGATTCGCCGCGGGCGGGCGCGTGTTCGGAAGCATCCCAAAGACAAAGCGCGTGGTTTGCGGGCTTGCCCGCGCGGGCAGGAGGCCCTTGGTTGATCCGCTTATGGATATCGGGTTTCAGCCAGCGAAGATGATTGACGAGGCCGTGCGCGCTGCAGCGTGCGGTGTGGAGGGCCTCGGGGAGGACTTCGACCCGCAGGTACGTCCGGCCGATCCACGTTTTGGGGATTTCCAGGCCAACGGGGTGCTCCCGCACGCCAAGCGGACGCAGGCGAACCCCCGCGCCCTCGGGACGGCGCTCGTGGAGGCGCTGCACGCAAGCGGCCGTCTGTCGGGTGACGAGGTAAGTTTCGAACTGGCGGGGCCGGGCTTCATCAACTTCCGGCTCTCTCCCGCCTTTATGGATGCATGGCTCACGCGCTTCGGGAGCGAGGCGGAGTTCCGTCGGGCGGCAGGATCGCTGCGCGGGGGCGAGCGCGTGGTCGTGGATTTCAGCTCCCCGAACACGGCGAAGGAGATGCACGTCGGGCACATCCGTTCCACCGTCATCGGCGAGGCCGTCAGCCGCATCCTCGAATTCTGCGGCGCGGAGGTCACGCGCGACAACCACCTCGGCGACTGGGGCACGCAGTTCGGCATGATCATCTGGGCGATCAAGCGGGAAGGGTTCGACCTCGACGCCCCCGGCGCGGATCCCGTGGCGGAGCTGGAGCGGCTCTACAAACTCGGCAACGCAGCCTATAAGGAGAGTGCCGAAAACGCTGACGCCATCCGCGCGGAACTCGTCAAACTTCAGCGCGGCGACGAGGAGAACCTTCGTATCTGGCAGCGGATTTCGGAGATCAGTCTGGCGGCCTTCCAGAAGGTCTATGATCGACTCGGCGTGCGTTTCGACGAGGTCCTGGGCGAGAGCTACTACCGCGACAAGGTCGAGGCCGTGTGGCGCGAGTTGGAGGCGGAGGCCATCGCGGAGGAGAGCGAAGGGGCGCTTGTCGTCTTCCACCCTGAGCATCCGCGCTTCCAGAAGCAGCCTTTCATCATCCGCAAGGCCGACGGCGCGAGCAACTACGCCACAACGGACCTCGCGACTGTCGCTGACCGCGTGAAGCGCCTCGCTCCCGACGAAATCCTCTACGTTGTCGACGCGCGCCAAAGCGACCACTTCGAGCAACTGTTCCTTACTGTCGGAAAATGGTTTGCAAAGACCGGCCGCAAGCTTCCGCGTCTACGCCACCTGAGCTTCGGCACCGTCCTTGGCGAGGACGGACGTCCCATTAAGACCAAGGAAGGCGGCTCCGTTAAGCTCAAGGATCTTTTGCGCGAGGCCACCGTGCGGGCGCGCGGCGTCGTCGACGAGAAGGCGCCGGATTTCCCCGAAGACGAGCGCGCCGCCATCGCGGAGTGCGTTGGCATCGGCGCGGTGCAATACGCCGACCTCGCGCAAAACCGCAGCAGCGACTACGTCTTCAGTTGGGAGCGCGTTCTTTCCCTTGAGGGCAACACGGCACCCTACCTTCTCTACGCCGTGGCACGCATCCACAGTATTTTCCGCAAGGCGGGGGAGAACGCGGCAGAAGCCTTTGCCGATGCGTCGCCCCTCGAAACGGATCGTGAGCTTTCCCTTGCGCGTAAACTCATCGGCCTGCCCTCGGCCCTCGAGCAAACGCTCGCCGACTACCGCCCGCACGTGCTCTGCGGATACCTCTATGAACTGGCGGGCGAATTCAGCGGCTTTTACAATGCGGAGAAAGTGATCGTCGATGACGCCGCCGTGCGTGCCCGCCGCCTGCGCCTCTGCGCGCGCACCCTCGCCGTCCTCGAAACGGGCTTGCACCTCCTCGGTCTCCGCACGCTCCCGCGCATGTAGCGCGGCTCGCATCTTGCTTGCCACAGCGGGTGCGAAACCTAGGCTCTAAGCAAATGAGTGACTCAGGCGAGCAGCAGGAGCCCTTCGAAGTATCGGAACTGGAGAAGTCGTCCGGCTCGGGCTGGATGCTCGGCGCGGGTGCCTTGATCGTAGCCGTGGTTGGGGTCGGATGCGGCCTCTTCGGCTTTGTCCAGGCGCAGCGCGCCCAGGCGATGGTCGAGGAACTGCGCGCGGAACAGGCCGCGCGGCCCGACCCCACGGAGGACCTGCGCGCGAGCCTCGACCGTCGCTACGGAGAACTCGATGGACGCCTCGAGCGGGCGGGTGCCGAGCTGGCGCGGATCAATCAACTCGACCGGCAGTTGCGCTCCCTGCGCGACGACTCCCAGCGCGCGTTTGAAACGGTCACGCGCGACGTGCGGTCCAACCGCAACGCGATCAACGAGATGACCGCACGCATGCAGGAAATCGTCGATAGGCTCGAGGAAACGCGCCGCTCCGCTCCGCGCACGACCGCCGCTCCGCGTGCTTTTGACGACGACGCTCCCGCCGCCGCCGCGCCTGAGGGCAACGTGCATGTGATTGAGAGCGGCGACACCCTGTCACGAATCGCGGGCCGTTACGGCGTCCCGCTCAGCCGTCTAATGGAGGCGAACCCGGGAGTGAACCCCAACCGCCTCCAGATCGGGCAGCGCATCGTCATTCCGGAGGAGTAGGCGGCGTGCCTTCGCGCTGGCGTGTCGAACGGGATGAATTCCACGCGGACTGCGGACCGTTTTCCATCCGCAGGCGACATTGCGTGCACGCCGGAGACGAACGCCGCGGAGATTTCTACATTATCGACGTGGCGGACTGGGTAGTCGCCGTGGCCCTGACACCGAAAGAAGAAATTGTCCTCGTGCGCCAGTTCCGCTTCGGCGTCCATGACTTCACATGGGAGCTGCCCGCCGGACTGATCGACCCCGGCGAGACGCCTGCCGCCGCCGCCGCGCGCGAGCTGGAAGAGGAGACGGGATACGTCGGGGTAGTCGCCGGAACGCTCGGTGTGCTGCACCCCAATCCCGCCCTCCAGGCCAACCGCTGCCATTTTGTTCTCGTCCGCGGTGCCGCGCCGCACGGGCAGATCGGCGGCGATCCCAACGAAGAGACTACGGCCCGCACCGTCTCCCTCGCGGAGTTCCGCGCGTGGATACGCGAAGGGCGTGTCACACACGCCCTCGCTGTTGCCGCCGTCGCGTTACTTGACGACGGTATGACTGGATGACTTTCGGCCCCTCAGGAAGCGCGTTTGCGCGCGCCTTTCTTGGTCGCCTTCTTGCCAGCCTTTTTGGCGGCTTTTTTGCCCGCCTTTTTGGCGGGCTTCTTGGCCGCTTTCTTCGCGGCCTTCTTCGGTGCCGGCGCAGCGGCGGGAGCCGCGGCGGGAGCTGCCGTCTCGGCGGCCGCCTTCGCGGCGGCGCGCTTTGCCATCACGCCAACAGTGCCGGTGGCATAGATCGATACGGTGTCGGCCTTGAAGCCGCGCGGCAGAAGCTTCTGCAGCTCAGAGACCGGTGCCTCGAAGGTATAGACCTCGTTGCTCGGGGTATCGACAAAGACGTGGTCGTTTTTGTGCTCGGGCAGGGTGAAACGTGCCGGTTGCCCGGGGAGATCCACACTCACCAGCTCGTTGTTGTCCACCATCGAACGGATGTTGCGGTAGACGGTGGCTATTCCGAGCCGGGGAACTTCTTTTCCCGCCAACTCGAGGATCTCGAGCGGCGAGAGCGGACGCCCCGTGGCATCGAGCGCGGCCCGGATGGCGTTGCGTTGTTTTGTTTCGCGGAACTGCGTTGTCTTCTTCATATTGACTTTTGTTTGATGGATTTGTGAGATTGCGCTTCTCAAATCATTGGTTGATTTGCCTTCTGATTTCGCTAAGAAAAGGCCTAACATAGGGGGCCTATTCAATGTCAATGTTTAACGAGGATCATTTTTCGCTCTCTTTCAACCCTTTGCATCCGATTTTCGTCGATTTCCTGTGCTTCGGGGAACGCTGCGCCTTGTTTGCGGGACCACGGTCCGGCGTCAGCGGCGCCCTTTTCGCGGAAGCGATTGCAATAGGCGCCGGCCGGAGAAGGTTCGGCGGACGCGGGGTTGAGGCGCTCAGTTCGGGCTGAGGCCCGCCGCTCTTGGGTCCTTTCTTCCTGACTTGCCTTTTCACGGAAAAAGGTATGCACTACCCGTTTTTGCATGAGTTCGGAAACCTTCAGCGAAGATCCGGAGCCTGACGGTAGTAGGCGTCAGGGATATTTTCGTGCCTGTGAACTCCGTGTAGCGGAGGAGATTGTCTCGGCGAGATGAGCACTCTGATCCTGGTTATTGTCTTGACGCTCGGGGTGTCCGCGTTTTGTTCGTTGCTTGAGGCGTTCATTCTCAGCACGACTCCGGCGGAAATCGAGAGCCTGAAGCAACGCCACGCGAAGATCGGGGCGCGCCTGCAGCAGTTCAAGGAGCACATCGAGCGGTCGACAACCTCCATCCTCACCCTCAACACCGTGGCGAACACGGCGGGTATGTCGCTCGTCGGCGCGGTCACGGTGGCGGTTTACCCCGGGCGGCCCGACGTTCTCGGCTGGATCACGGCGGGCATGGTCGTCGGCATTCTTATTCTCTCGGAAATCCTTCCCAAGAATATTGGAGTCGTCTACCGCAAGGTTTTACAAGTTTACCTTGTTTATCCTCTGTGGATTGTGTGCATCGCCATGGCGCCGTTCGCATGGCTTGCCTCAAAGATGCTTCGCAACGTTGTGCGCAACCAGATGCCCAGCCACGAGGAACAGGAAGAGGAGATCCGCCTTCTCGCCGAGCGCTCGGCCCAGGCCGGTGCCCTCTCGGGGAGCGAGCGCGACCTCATCACCAATGCCCTCAGCCTCGACGACGTCTACGTGGCGGACATCATGACACCGCGCACCGTGACGACCTTTCTATCCAAGGACGAGACCGTCGGGGAGGTGTGCAAGGACTTCCGCCAGATGCCGTTTTCGCGCATCCCGGTCTACGCTGACGGGTTTGACGAGATCGTGGGCATCGTCAAGCGGCGCGACCTCCTGCAGGCCTACGGGCAGGACAAGGATCACCTAATGATCGGTGAAGTGATGAAAAAAGCGGTCTTCGTGCCGGAGACCGCCTCGGCCCTCGACGCGCTGCAACTCCTCCTCCGCACCCACAAGAAGCTCGCCGTCGTCGTCGATGAATACGGCTCCACGGCAGGTGTCGTCACCTTGGAGGACATCTTCGAGGAACTCATCGGCAAGGAGATCTACGACGAGACCGACCTCGCCGTCGACATGCGCGAACTCGCGAAAAAGCGCGCCGAGCACCGCCCCGCCCCCACGCCCGACGCGGAAAGCGGGAAGACGACGGCTCCGGAAACACCGGCGGAGACCGCCAACCCCGTCTCTCCCGCGCGAGGCGGCCATGGTTGAGCCTACCGGAACGCGCGCCGCAGCCGTGTGCAACCGCAGGTAGTTGAGCCGGTCCTTCTACCGCTACCGATTACCTTGGAATTCACTGCTTTGTTCCTCGGGCTGCGCAGGACTGCGGGCGACCCGGAGCCCCTTGAGCGGGCAGAGGCATGAGGATCCACTCTCCGCAACGCTCAGATCAAATGTCGGTTGGGTCAGAACGGGTAAACCGCCGGGACACATTCTTGAGGCGTGTTCCGGATGTGCCGTAAATTCCGGGACACTGCGCACTGCGCCAGCGCCCGATTTCATCAGATGTCGCCGGGTCCTTTCATTCAAAAAAAGTGCTGCCGGAAAGCTACGCGTAGTTCACTCCCGGGCGACATCACCCCAGAGCGAAGCGACCAGCACCTCCAGCATCTCCGGCATGCGCGGGCCGGGAATGGAGAAGAGTTCCGGGTCGATGATATGGATGCGCCCGTCGCGCACGGCGGGGATCTCCGACCAGAGGCTGTGCCGGGGAAGGCGTTCAAGCCGGCGGCGCAGGGCTTCCTGCTCCCCTGCGGTGCGCCCGTCCGTCACAATGAGGATCTCGGGGGCCAGCCCGAGAAGTGCCTCCGCCGACGGTGTGCCCCACTGTTGCGCCAACCGCGCGGTCACGCTCTCGCCCCCCGCCCGTTCAATGAGATCGCTGATCCATGCTCCCTCTCCGGGCGCGAAGCCCGGTGCCAGCCCGGAGTCAATGCTCAGCAGGTAGAGCACCCGCGGTGGTGCTTCGCGCGGTGGCACCGCCGCCGTCGCCGCCGCCACGCGCTCCCGCAGATCGGCAAGAAGACGCGCCCCCTTCCCCGGCACACCCGTCACGCGCGCAAGTGTCGCGATATCCGCAAACACACCGTCCATGCTGTCGTGCCGCAGCGCCAGCGCCGTTGTCCGCGGCGGGTTGTGCAGACGGCGGAAAATGGCGACGTCGGTGTGCGTCGACCCGAACACAATGTCCGGCGCGAACTCGAGGATCCGCTCGAGGTCGGGCGTGTCCATGCGGCCAATGCTCCGACCCATTTGCTGAATCTCGGCGGCTTCCTCCGGATAGTCGCAGTAGTCTGTCACCGCCATGAGGTGATCGCCCATGCCCATCGCAAAGAGCATTTGCGTAACGCTTGGTGCCAACGAGATGAACCACCGCGGCTGCCGCTTCACCGCAACCTCGCGCCCGAAACCGTCCTTTACCGTGAGCGGATAATACCCGTCCGGCGCCGTCTGCTCGTGCCAAGGATGGCGCGGACGGTCCGAGCGGTCCGGCCGCGGCATGAGCGACAACAACGTGATCCCGAGGATCACTCCGATGGCGAAAACAATGACACGTTGGCGCGTCGACATCTACCCATCCACGGCCACTCGCCGCCCGCTGGCAAGCCGAAGCCAATGCCCCGCCCGGCTCCCAAAGCCCGGGCCGCCAACCGCCCCCTTGCACACTGCCCCGCCGCAACCTTGCCTTCCGCAATTATTGGCCCCGTCAAGCCGCCCTTTCCCCAGCGACTCCCGGAGAATCGTCAAATAATTTAATTGTGAGTTATGTTACCTCCGTATCTATGAAATGGTAAAAAGAAAGGCTCATTAAAATATATCTAAATTCTCTATAAGCTTTTTCTTCACTGTTTTGTTTTTCTATTTTCCTAGTAACTTTATACTTAATTCACAAATATATTTGTTGTCGAGGAGCGGATCTTAAGGAGCCGGGTGCGGCTGAATGAAATGCCCTTCGCTTCCTTATTGGCATTTTTATGCCAATAAGACTTGCGGCGTAGCCGCGGACAGGTTGGGAATGTCGGGAATGAATCGAAAACTTTGGAAAACGGGTGTTTGGAAAGTGTCGGCGGTGGCCGTAGCGGGCCTTTTTCCGTGCGGGGCGTGGGCCTCGATGGTGGACTTCGGGGATCTGTCGCTGGCGGCGGAGAGCTTCTATAACGGGGCGGACGAAGCGGGCGGGTTCATCTCGGGGGGCGTCTTCTTCCCGAACGACTATAACAGCCTGTGGGGTGTGTGGCAGGATTTTGCGCTGAGCAATCGCACGACTTCGGAAATCTCCGCCGCAGACCTGGCCTCGGCGAATTTCCTTCCCTACCAATACGAGACGCGGGCGGGCGGAGCGTTCGCGGGCGAGAACTTTGTGGTGGCCTTTGTCAGCGGAACGCTGCGGTTGGAGCTTCCGACGGAGCGCCGCGAGCCCCGGAGCATGGCGGTGACGAATGTGCTCTACGCATGGGCCGCGATGACATACGGGGATTCCTTCTCGAAGCAGTTCACGGCGGCGGACGAGGACTACTTCCGCCTAAGGATCCGCGGACTTGACGCCGCCGAGGCAACACTCGGCGAAGTGGAGGTATGGCTTGCGGATTTCCGCGCGGCGGACGCGGGGGAGCATTTCATCCTCGACGAATGGCTGGAAGTCGATCTGACGACGCTGGGCAGCGGCGTCCATAGTCTGGAATTCACGATGGATTCGAGCGACGTGGGCGATTGGGGAATGAACACGCCGGCCTATTTTGCGATGGACGCGTTCGTCGCCATACCGGAGCCGCGCCTCGCGGCGGCGGCGCTCGGGCTGGCCGCATTGGCCGGATCCATGGCCTTTCGGCGACGGAGGAAGGCTTAGGCGATGGCGTGCGTCCGGCCATGGCTGTCGGGCCTTTTGATGGCAACTTGCGTCTCGGCGCTACCGTCGCACGGCGCGGATACTGTGCATGAACTGATGCCGCAGGTAGTCACGGCGATGCATTTTCCGTTGCCTGCGGCTTCCTATCCTGGCTCCGCTTCGGTGCTCTCGCCGGACTTGCCGGAGTATGCCGGGCTTGCGGACGTCCGCGAGTTGCTGACCCGTGCGCCGCATGTGCGCTTCCGCAACTCCGGGGGATCGCCAGCCGACGCCCAGATCGGATTGCGCGGGTTTGGAGAGGGCGGCGGCGACCGGGTGCTGGTACTTGTCGACGGGGCACCTCTGAACCGCCCGGACATGGGTGGTGTAAACTGGCTTCAAGTGCCGCTCGGCGCGGTTGAGCGGGTCGAGGTGCTGCGGGGCGGCCAAGGGGTGATTTACGGAAGCCGTGCCGTTGCCGGAGTGGTGAAGATCACCACGCGCGAAGCGAGGCGGGAGGGGGTTCTCGACATGATGACGGGCAGTCACGGGCTGAGACGTGCGGGAGTGCGCGCCGCGCGCGAAGGGTCAACGGTCCGGGTCACTGGCGGAGCGGCCTACCATGCGGAGGACGGGTACCGGGAGAACTCCGCCTTCGACGCGGGTTCGGCGTGGGCCTCGGCGGCGGGCGGGGGCGGAAGGACGGCATGGCGTCTGACGGCGGATGTCGCCTCCCTTGCGGCGGAGCGCCCGGGACCGCTTGTCAGTGCCGGGTTTCCGGCGAATCCGCGGGCTTCGATTCTGCACGGACAGGACTTCCGGGAAGACTCGGTGCAGGCAACGGGATTTGTGAGTCATTCCGGGGAACGGACAGACGCGGAGGCGGAAGCGGTGCTGCGCCGCCGTGTAAGGGAATGGAATCTCAGCGGCGTCTACGCCGACAATGTGAACCGTACCGCCCGCCTCGCGCCCCGGATACGGATGCAAGCGGGTCGAGCGGACATCGTGGCCGGGATCGACGCCGAGCGGGAGGAACTGGACGCTTTGCTTTTCGCGCGTCGCGAACGCGCAGCCCCCTTTGGTGACGCCGCACTCCGCCGCGAAATGCTCGCGGGCTACCTGCATTCCACCTATGCCGCGAGTGAGGCTCTAGCCCTCTTTTCGGGTGTCCGCGCGGAAACCGTCGACCTCGCCTTTCGCTACGCCGAGGGCAACCGGTTTTCGACGAATCCTGTCCCATTACTGCTCGCGGACGGACGCCGCTCCGACCGCGGCTGGGCATGGACGGGCGGCGCGGTGTGGCAGTTCGCAGACCAAGCGCGGCTGTGGTTGCGGGCCGACCGTCTGTTGCGTCATCCGCTCATGGATGAGATCGCGGCGTACCAGGGCTTTGAATTGTCCCGACCATTCAATGAGGACTTGTCGCCGGAGCGCGGGTGGCAGGGTGAGTTGGGAGCGTCTTGGGAGAGGAACCGTTTCCGCATGTCGCTCGCGCTCTTCCAAACGGACCTGCGCGGTGAGATTCTCTTCGACCCCGCGCGCAGCCTGAACACCAACTTCCCCCGCACGCGGCGGCGCGGCGTGGAGTGGGACGGCGCGTTCTTCCACGGCGAATGGACCTTCGGCGCGCAATACACGGGAATGGACGCACGTTACCGGGCAGCGCCCTACGCGGACCGACGCGTCTATTTGGTTCCTCCGCACTCCTTCGGGGGCTATGTGTCGTATGGCCGAACCGGTCCGGCGAACGTCCGCGTCGACGCCCGCTATGTCTCATCGCAGTTCGAGGGAAGCGATTTTTCCAATACACGGACGAAACTGCCGTCGCATGCCGTGTTCGATGCCGCCCTGTCGATCCGTATGCGTGAGGGTATGCGCGTGACCCTTGCCGTCCTCAACGCCTTGGACCGCCACTACGCAACGGTAAAATACCTCGGCGGCTGGTATCCGGAGCCCGGCCGAACGGCCCGCGTGGGATTAAGAATTGATTTTTAGACATGAGAAGCCTTTCCTTTCTACGAGCATTTCTTGCCATCTTCGTCCTGTCTCTTGTCGCGGCTCCGGCCGGGGCTGGCGGCGGCGGACCGTTTCCGCCGCGCGCCGGCCAGCCGGGGTCGACCGCCGTGGCACTCGACGACCCCCGCATCGTGGCGTGGGCGGAGCGCATGGTTTCGGTCGAATGGGGCGAGGACTTGAGCGAGGAATGGATGGCACCGGAGCGCGCCCTCGGCCCCGCTTCAGGCAACGTCATGGACGTCGTCTCCCTCGGGCGCGGCGGCCGTATCACCTACGAAACAGCCTTGCCCGTCATCGACCGCGCCGGGCCGGACTTCGCCGTCTTCGGCAACGCCCACAACGATTACTTCCTCGAACTGGCTTTCGTCGAGGTATCGAGCGACGGCGAGAACTTCGTGCGTTTCCCGACCGCCTCACTTACGAAGGATCCGGTGCCCGCTTTCGGTAGCGTGGATCCGACAATGGTGGACGGCTTTGCGGGCAAATTCCGCGTGGGCTACGCCGTTCCGTTCGATCTCGCGGACCTGCGCGGTGAGCCCGGGGCGGAGTATTTGGATTTCAATGACGTGCGCTACATCCGGCTAGTCGACGTCGTGGGCGGTGAGGATGCACGCTTCACCAGTCTGCCGCAGAGCCGGGACAGCGAAGGCCGCCTCGTCTACGATCCGTTTCCCACCATCGCCTCGGCGGGATTCGATCTCGACGGTATCGCCGTGTTCCATTCGGAACTGCGCGCGGAGCCTGTGCCCGGAGGGATCACACTGCGCTGGCGTGCCCAGCCAGGCGCCTCGACCCGTATTCTACGCTCAACGAATTTGCGGGAGTGGTCGGTGCATGAAACCTTGGCGCCCGCCAATACCGCCGAGCAGGTGTGGACCGTCTCATTCGGCGAAGAGGCCCGCGTATTTTTCGGTGTTGCCGCGGAGTGGTGAGACGGAATCACGCCTATGTCGATCCCGTACGTATGCCCTAGCCGCGCACAGTGAGGCGGCAATCGGTCTGCGAGATGGAGTCGGCTCCCGGCGAACTGGCGGTGAGGAACGGCGAGTCGATGACGGCGGGGCCGACGTTGCGCCCCCAGAAACCGGCCATGGGGGCAGCGACGGCGGCGGGGTCCTCGGGCCACCGGGTGAGAATGTTGTCGAGGACGAGACCGCTGACGTTGTCGGCGACGACGGCGGCGCGCGCGACGCGGGCTTCCGGGCTGAAGTTGGAAAGCTGCGAGCTGTTGTCGCGCGGGACGGTTTCGGCGGGGTTCTCGACTTCCGGGTAGTCGAGGACGATGTCGCGAAGGGTGATGTTCTCCAACCGGGCGCCGTCCTGCGCGGTGAGGAGAATACGCCCGCGGGTACGGCAGACGACGTTGCTCACGAGGATGTTGCGCATCTTGCCGAGTTCGGGAGCTTCGCCGATGTGTTCCTGGATGTCGAAGTGAATGGCGCGGTCGGTGCCACGACGGGTCATGGCCGTGCCCGTGATGTTGGTGAAAACACAGTTTTCCACAACACCGCCGTCCCACATGATAATCTGAATCATACGGATGGCGTTGATGACGGTGCAGTTGCTCACGGCAACGTGGCGGATGGAGGACGCCGTCTCCGCGCCGATGCCGATAGCGGCACACAGGCTCTCAAGGACGCAGTTGGTGATGACAATGTGCTCGCAGGCGCGGGCGTCGGCGGTAGCCTTGAGAATGATGTTGTCGTCGCATCCGTGGATACGGCAGTTGGCGATGAAGACATGGCGGCACCCGTTGATGTCGAGCCCGTCGGTGTTCGGCCCCGTGAGATGGTTTTCAATGACGATACCCTCGATATGCACGTGGTCGCAACAAAAGGCATGCACCGTCCATCCCGGGCTGTTGACGATGCGGATCTTCTCGATGCGTACGTTGCGGCAGCGGCGGATCTCGACGAGCGGGCTGATGCGCTCCGGTTTCGCCTTGTGGAAGTAGTCGTTGGGCGGGGGATGGAAGCCCTCCCAGAACAGTTCGCCGCAACCGTCGATGGTGCCGGTGCCGGTGAGGACGATGTTCTCGACGCCGTCGGCGACGAGGAGGTGGTAGGGCTGGCGGTCTTTGTTGTGGCCGTGGCCGAGGTCCGGATACTGCGAAAGGTCCGGGTCGGGCTGGAGGACGGCGCCGGCCTCGAGGTGAAGGGTGACGTTGGAACGCAGGAAGACGGTGCGGACGGTCCATCGTCCGGGCGCAACGGACACGGTGGTGTCGGCACCCTTCGCGGCTTCATCGAGGGCGTGCTGGAGCGCGGCGGTGGTTTCGGCCGGGTTTGGGGATACTCCGGCGGGAAGATACTTCGTAAAGAGAATCATTACCGCCGGGTCTAGGCATTTCCGCAGAAGGCACAAGGGAAAGGTGCGACGGGTGCCGCGGGCGGTCGCTTTTACGCTCGCCATGGACGTTCGGGGTGTTTTGCTGTCCTGCCATGTCCGGTGCAATGATCACACTCTTGGTCCTTTTGGGCTTCTTCGTGCTGCTCGCGTTGTACGCGGTGGCTGTCTACAACAGTCTGGTTTCGCTGCGGAACCGGTTCAAAAACGCCTTCGCGCAAATCGACGTGCAGTTGAAGCGCCGCTACGACTTGATCCCGAATCTCGTGGAGACGGCGAAGGGCTACCTCAAGCACGAGCGCGAGACGCTGGAGGCGGTTATCAAGGCGCGCAACGCGGCGGCCTCGGCGGAGTCGAAAGCGGCCGCCGACCCCGGCGATCCCAACGCCATCAAGGGTCTGATCGGGGCGGAGACGGCGCTGACCGGCGCGATGGGCCGCTTCTTCGCTCTCGCCGAAGCCTATCCCGACCTCAAGGCCAACCAGAACATGATGCAGCTCACGGAGGAGCTGTCCTCGACGGAGAACCGGGTCGCCTTCGCGCGGCAGGCCTACAACGACGCCGTCATGTCCTACAACACCCGCCGCGAACAGTTTCCAGCGGTCATCTTCGCGGGTGCCTTCGGCTTCCAGCCGGCGACGCTCTTCGAAATCCAGGACGCCGGCGAACGCGAGGCGCCCAAGGTGTCTTTCACCTGAGCCAGGGTGGAGGGTGCGGGATGAGAGCGATGGTTTAGTATCCGGCTGCTTCCACTTCGGTTGCTGCCAAACTGTTTTGTGGCCGTTGAAAACGTAGCAGCCCAGCCCAATAAGCAAGCAACCCCATGGACTTCTTTCAATCGCAGGAAAACGCGCGCAAGCGGACGATGCTTCTTGTCGCGCTTTTCGTTGTCGCGGTGATTCTCATTATGGTGGGCGTCTACGCCACGTTCACGGTGGTGGCGGCGTTCATGGCGGAGGAGACCCGCCCGGCTGCGGCAACCGGCCCGGCGGTCAGCCTGTGGAGTCCGGGGCGCGCGCTCTTCACGGCGGCGGTTGTGCTGGGCGTCGTGGGTTTTTCCGCGATGGGCAAGATCGCGCAGTTCTCGCGCGGCGGCGGCGCGGCGGTGGCGGAGTCGATGGGGGCGCGGCGCATCGATCCGGCGACGCGCGACCCACAGGAGCGCCGCTTCTTCAACGTCGTCGAAGAGATGGCGATTGCGAGCGGCCTGCCGGTGCCGGCTGTCTATGTGCTCGACAAGGAGACCGGCATCAACGGGTTTGCGGCGGGCAACCGTCCGGACGACGCTGCCGTGGCCCTCACGCGCGGAGCGCTGGAGTCGCTGGACCGCGACGAGTTGCAGGGCGTGGTAGCGCATGAGTTCAGCCACATCCTCAACGGCGATATGCGCATGAACATCCGGCTCGCGGGAGTGCTCTTCGGGCTGCTCGTCCTCTCCATCATCGGCAACGGACTGCTCCGCGCGGCCTTCCGCGGCAGCCTGTATCGGGGCATGGCGCGGCGCGGCGGCGGGCGCGGAAACAACGGCGGTATGCTTGTCATCGCGTTTGTCGGCATCGCGCTCTTTTTGCTCGGGCTTATCGGGCAGTTCTTCGGGCGGTTGATCCAGGCAGCTATCTCGCGCCAGCGCGAGTTTCTGGCGGATGCCGCCGCCGTGCAGTTCACGCGCAACCCGCAGGGAATCAGCGGTGCTCTGCAGCGCATCGGGGCGGGCTCGCGGCGCGGCAAGGTGGAGGACTCGCAGGCGGAGACGGCGGCCCATTTCTTTTTCGCCAACGCCATGCACGTGCGCTTCAACGGTCTACTGGCCACGCACCCGCCGCTGCCCAAGCGCATCCGCGCGGTCGATCCGTCGTGGAACGGGAAGTTCGAGCCGCGCAAGAAGCGAGCGGCCCCCGCGCCGGAACCGAAGGAGCGGGCGAAAGCAGCGGCTACCGGGCGGCCCGGCAGCGCGGGCCTCTTCAGGCAGGGTGGATCGACGCAGGAGAAGATTGCCTCCGGCGTGGCCCTCGCTGCCTTCCTACAGGCGATCGGCAAGGTGTCGCCGGAGGCAGTGACGCGCGCGCGCGAACTCATCGCAGGCTTGCCCGAGGCGCTGCGCGAGGCCGTCCATGAGCCGGAAGGAGCGCAGGCAACGGCGGCGGCCCTGCTCCTCAGCGACGATGCCGGCGTGCGCTCCAAGCAGGTGGCGCTCCTGCGCAAGGCGTTCTCCGATGCCTTTGCCCTGCGGGTGACGCGCCTTTTTCCGCATACCTTCGCGCTTGCGGACACGGGGCGCATGCCCGTTCTCGAGTTGTGCCTGCCTGCCCTCAAGCAGAGCGCCGACGCCTCGGACGCCTTCGTCGACCGCATGCGCGAGCTGGCCGACGCCGACGGGAAACTTCACCTCTTTGAATGTCTCATCCTCGCCGTCCTCGAGGCACGGTTGCGCGCAACCAAGGGTCTGCGGGAGTCGACCGCGCGGCTCGACGGTCCCGCCGCCGCCGCAGTCCTCTCCGGGTTCGCCCGGATCGAAGCCCCCGACGAAGCCGCCGCGAAGGCTATCTTCACCAAAATCATGGGCGAGCGCGGCCTCTCCAGCATGGTCTTCAGCCCTCCGGAGGACAACGCCGCCCTCGAGCGCGCGCTCGTCAAGCTGCGCGGTCTCGGCCCCGGCGACCGCAAGGAATTCCTTTCTGCCGCAGCCTGTATTGTGTGGCACAACGGCGAAGTTTCGTCCGCCGAAGGCGAGTGGCTGCGCGCCCTTGCCGCCGTCCTCGAGTGCCCGGTGCCGTCCATGGCGGAACAGTAGACTCATTTTGATCAACCAAGGAGTCCCATGAATACGGCCCGTGTCACCCGCCGATTGTTGTATCCGCTTTTCGTTCTTTGCGCGGTCGCCGCGCTGCCCGCCCTTTCCGCCTCCGCCGATGCGGAAGCCCTCGCCGAGGCCAAGGAACTGCGCGAAGAGTTGCGCGCCGAGGCCGCCGCCATCCGTGCCGAGGCCGAGGCGCTTCGCAGCGAGGCCCGCGCCATCGCGTCCGCCGCCCGCGCGGAAGCCGGTGGGGCGCGGGCGGAGGCGCTCGCCCGTGCATTCGCATGGCAGTCGGGCGAGGGTACAGCCGACCCGCGTCCCTTCCTCGGCGTGGCCACCGAGCCGCTGCCCGCCGTTCTGCGCGACTATGTCGACATCTCCGAGGCGGAGGGTCTGCTTGTTGTCCGTGCCGTCAGCGGACAACCCGCCGCCAAGGCCGGAGTGCGCGATAATGACATCCTGCTGGCTTTCGACGGCGATCCGGTGAACTCGCCCGCCGCCCTCTCGCGCCTGCTCGCGCACCACGCGCCGGGTGACGAAGTCGAACTCCGCCTCCTGCGCCGTGGCGAGGTGCTCACCCTGCCGGTCGTCCTCGGGCAACGGGAGTCACCCGTCGGCCGCTGGGTGCCGGAGAACCTCGGCAAAGAAATCTCCGCCGCGATCAATGCCGCCATGGGTGAGGGCGGCGAGGGCAGTGCCCGCATTCTCGAATCCGTGCGCGAATGGCTCCCCGGGTCCGTGCGCGTTGTCGTGGACGACGAGGAACGGATCACCGTCGATCTCTCCGAGTTGCGCGAAAGCCTCGGCGACCTCCGCGAAAAGCTCGACGCCATGCGCCGCGCGGAAGCCGAAGATGAGTCCGCCGATGTCCGCGTCGAAACCGACGACGCCGGGACGCGCTCGACCCTCACCCACCTGCGCGCGGGCCAATTCACGCTGGAATCCGATACTGGGCGCGCTGTCATCACCGGTGCCGGACCCGAACGCCGCGTGCGCGTCACCGCGCCCGACGGAAAAGTCCTCCACGAAGGCCCCCTGCCGGACGACGACACCTCCGCCATTCCCGCCCCCGCCCGCCCCCTCGTGGACCGCCTTCTCGAAACCGTCGCCCGCCTCGACCTGCCCGAAGACGCCGGCCTCGACGTCAACCTCACCCTCCCGCCGGGGGAGTGAGACGGGCGCGGCGAAAGTCGTCCTGTTGCAAACCGATCTGTCGCATCCATCGCGCTCAGTGGGCGTTCGCTTGACCGTTTGGTTCGAAGATTGATACTCTGGGTGATGATTCGAGCACTGATGAGAGGTCTGGCAGTTTCGTTGCTGTGTGCCGTTCATCCCGTCCACAGTGTTCCCTCTTCGGATTTCCTCGTCATTCACATCGGCGATGAAGGCGGGGCGGGGCAGTATGAGAGTCGTTTTCTGGACGAAATTCCACCCGAGGCATTGACCGAACCGGAGGCTTACCTCGTCCTTCGCCGCGTGCCCTTCTCCGCCTTTCCGGTGGCCAAGGACGATCCGGACGCCCGGATGCGCGTTGCGGCCCTCAGCGATGACTCCTACATTGGGACCG
>SKLD01000060.1 GCA_007123395.1 Opitutales bacterium | reverse complement strand
TGGTGGCGGGATTGGATGGAAAAGGGATTGCCGGTTGTGCGGGCGGGATGAAGTATAGCGGGCTTTTGCATTCCGGAACCGGAGACAAGCCATGCTGGACCTAAAGTATTTTCGGGAAAACACCGACACCGTGCGCGCGGCGGTGGCGAAGAAGAAGTTCGCCTGCGACATCGACGCCGTGCTCGCCCTCGACGAGGAGCGGCGGCGAATCATCCACGACGCGGAGACCCGCCGCGCCGAGCAGAAAGCGGCTAACGCCGCGATGGCGAAGTTGCCGAAAGGTTCGGATGAGTTCCGCGAGCAAGTGGCGCACATGCGCGAGTTGGCGGCGCAGGTTAAGGCGTTGCAGGCGGAGCAGGGTTTGATCGAGGCGAAATGGAAGAGCGCCTTCATGGCGGTGCCGAATCTTCCGCACGAATCGGTGCCCGAAGGCGACAGCGAGGCGGACAACATCGTCACGGCGCAGTGGGGCGATCCGGAGGCGGTGGGCACGGCTGCGGTGCCGCATTGGGATCTGCCGGGATTCGCGGATTATGTCGACCTCGGGCGTGGGGCAAAGGTGACGGGGGCAGGCTGGCCTTTCTTTGTCGGCGATATGGCGCGCCTTGTGCGCGCATTGCTTCAGTTCTTCCTCGAGGAGAACACACGCGTCGGCTTTACAGAGATGATGCCGCCCGTCTGCGTGAACGCCGACAGCGCCACGGCCACGGGCCAGCTACCGGACAAAGAGGGGCAGATGTATGAGGTGCCGGGCGACGGGCTCTATATGATTCCCACGGCAGAGGTGCCGGTAACCAATTTCTACCGCGACGAGATCCTTGATGAGGACGATCTGCCGCTTTACGCGTGCGCCTACACCCCCTGTTTCCGGCGCGAGGCGGGCAGTCACGGCAAGGACGTGCGCGGTCTCAACCGCGTGCACCAGTTCGATAAAGTGGAACTCGTCAAATGGGTGCATCCCGACACGAGTTTCGATGAACTCGAGTCGCTGCGCGAACACGCCGAAAGCCTCTTGAAGAAGCTGGAACTACCTTACCGCACGCTCCTCATGTGTTCGGGCGACATCGGTTTTCCCCACGCCAAGCAATATGATCTCGAAGTGTGGGCGGCAGGGCAGGGGCGCTGGCTGGAGGTGTCGAGTTGCAGCAATTTCACCGACTTCCAAGCGCGCCGCGCCAACATCCGTTTCCGCGACAAGGAGGGCAAACCGCGCGTTGTCCACACCCTCAACGGATCGGGTCTGGCCGTGCCGCGCGTCCTCGCCGCACTGCTCGAAAATAATGCGGATGCGGCGGGGCGCGTGACATTGCCCGAAGCCCTGCGGCCGTATTTTGGCGCGGAGGCGTTTCCGCGGGCGTAAGGCGCGGCGGGGTATGGGGCACCTGTCGGCGGACAAATCCGCGGCCCACGTGGCCTGAGATTATCCGTCGTCGGTCCGCATGACGCTCCGGACAATGCGAAGGAGCCGCTGCCCGGAGATGCGGATGCGGAAGGCACCGCGCCGTGCCGACATGGACACAAACTTATGCTGATAGAAGTCGATGTCGTGGCGGATATCGTTGAAGTTCCGCTCGTTGGCGATCCGCTCGATAAGTTTGCGCTCGTGGAAGAAGAAATCACCGCTGAACAGCTCTATCCACGGAAAAAGGAACCGGGCGCGGCGAAAGAGGCAGCGGCGCATGACTTCGCGTTCGAACTTTTCCGGCGGGCAGCCAAGCTCCCGACAGTAGAGGTCTTTGAAGCTACCGTTGGACGAGTGGGACTCCGGCGGGTGCATTTCGGAAAGCGGCATCTCGATTGTGAAGGCCATTTATGGGTAGGTCGATATATCGGTATAAGACAACTGAGGTAAGGTAATTGGGTGGAAAGGCGGCGGAAGGGGCAAAGCTTTTTTACGAAATAAAGTATTTACTGTCACGAATTGGGGAATTCCCTTAGATACCTGCCGCTGGCACGGCGCATTGCCGATTGGCAAACAGCCTCGCATTTCTGGAAAACCTGCGCATGTTTTGCCGATGATGGAAACGACCACATGCATTGGATTCGATGAGAAGCGCGCGCGGCTTGAGGAAGACCTCGCCGCCTTGCCGGACGCGTATGAGCGTTTCGGCTACCTCGTGGATCTCGGGCGGTCCCACCCGGGCTTGTCTGAGGAGGAACAGACGGCGGAGCGCAAGGTGGAAGGCTGCGTATCGAATGTTCATCTCCTGGAAACGCTGGAAGACGGGCGCCTCCAGTTCCGTGTCGAGGCGGATTCGGCTATCGTCAAGGGGATTGCCGCGCTGCTCTGCGATCTCTACAGCGGCGAGACGCCTGAGTGCGTTATCGAGCGTGAGCCGGATTTTCTGGAGGCGTTTGGAATCACCCAGCACCTCTCGCCCAACCGGCGCAACGGTCTCACTCAAGTCTACAAGCGCATGAAGGCCTTCGCCGTGCAGGCGCTTGCGGCCCGGGACGCCGCGCAGTCCTGATGTCGTCGGCGTGCGTTGCGACGCCCATACCCACTTGCACGATCCCCGTTTTGCGGGTGCCGGGCTGGACATATCCCTTTGGCTGCGCGCTCGGGGCGGCGAATACGCCTGCGCCGTCAATGCCACGGAGGAAGCGGATTGGGATGACGTCACGCGGCTCGCGCCGGAACCGGGTGTCTACCCCGCCTACGGTCTGCATCCGTGGAAGGTGTCGGCGCGGAAGCCAGGCTGGGAGAGGCGTCTCCGCGCGCGGCTCGAAACCGACCTGCGCGCGGGGGTCGGCGAGACCGGGCTCGACCGCTGGATTGAGGGCCACGACCTCGACGACCAACTTCGTGTTTTCCGTGCGCACATGGAGATTGCGGCAGAGCTGAACCGTCCCCTTACCGTTCATTGCCTGCGCGCCTGGGGTGCCATGCGTGAGTGCCTTGCGGCGGGTCCGCTGCCGCAGTGCGGATTTCTCCTCCATGCCTACGGCGGTCCGACGGAGATGCTGAGCGAGTTCGTTGAAATGGGCGCCTATTTTTCGTTCTCCACCTACTTCACCGACCCGCGCCGCCACCGCGTGCGCGACACCTTCGCCCGTGTGCCGCCGGAGCGGCTCCTCCTCGAGACCGACGCGCCCGCCATGCCGCCGCCCCGTCGACTCAACGAGAATCCGCTTGAAGATGCGGAGGATGGCAGCCTCCTCAATCATCCGGCAAACCTTTCTCTTGCCTTGGAATCCCTCTCCGGAATCCGCGGCGAATCGGTCGCCGTCCTCGAAGAACGAACTGCCGCCAACTTCTTTCGTTGGTGGAACGGTCCGGCGGGGGTCTGCTGCGGCTAACCCTCGTCTGCGCCACGGATGCGCCCGTTATCGTGGCTGTCGTGTGCGCGTGCGGATTGACCCGCGTGAAACAGGTATTCAGCTTTTGCCTCATGGAAGACGAGCATCTCTGCGGCACCCCTTGGCTCTCGCTGCGCGAAAAGGTGGTGCGCCGGGGCGACGGCAGCGAGAAACGGTGGACTTACGCCCGCCGGGAGGGTACGGCGGGTGCCGTTTGCGTTTTTGCGCATGCGGGCGGCCCGACGCCGCGACTGCTCCTCGTCCGCCAGTTCCGTCCGCCCGTGGGTCGCGAGGTATTGGAGTTTCCGGCGGGGCTGCTCGACGAAGGAGAGTCCGCCGAACAAGCCGCGCTGCGTGAGTTGCGTGAGGAAACCGGATGGATCGGCGAGGTTGTGCGGGTCGGTCCGCGAATTCCCTCCTCGCCGGGAATGACAGATGAATGGGTATGCATGGTGGAAGTCCGGCTGACCCACGCCGAAGATGCTGCGCCCGATGGCGACGAAGCGATCACGCCTGTGTGGTTGGAGTGCCGGGGATTACGGGAGAGGCTGGAGGCCATTGATAAAGAGGGTGTTATGATCGACGCTAAGCTCTGGAGTTTTGCTGTCGGTACAGCCTCCTCCGAGGGCGGCGGAAAGGAAGCGGACGCGTGAGAAAGCGGGTTCTCGATGGCGGAGTTCGTACGCTTTGCACGGCCGCTTCACTCATCGCCGTCGCCGTCCTTGCCGGATGCGCGGGGCCTCGGTCGGACCTGCCGCGACCGGATCCGGACGTCGTGAAACGGATCTCGACGGAAATCGGCGAGCGCAGGGTCCTTCTTCGCGCTGACGATAGCGACCGGCTATTTGCGGCCGGTTTCCCGATTGCAGCCGTGGTCGCGGGAAATTTCCCGGACGTTCCCTCCCGCCCGGCCATCGGTGTGCGGTTACATGACCTCACCGGCTATGATGACAGCGAACGCGAGGCGGCGCTCGCACTTTTCGGCGTTGGCGAAAGGCCCTCTGTTGCCTTTGTTGTGGACGGATCGCCCGCGGGCGTCGCCGGATTGCTCGAAGGTGATGTTCTCCTTGCGGTCGGGGGGCGGGCGGTACGCGGCGGTGACGGCGCGAGCCGCCAAGCTGGCCGGGCCATCGCGGCGGAATTGAAATCAGTGGGAGAGGTGCATCTTACCGTGGAGCGTGACGGGGAGCGGTTGGAGTTCACAGTCGGAAGCGTACGCATCGCCGATATGCCGGTGCGCTTGCGCGGAAGCAACCGCGTCAATGCATGGGCACTGGGTCGCCGCGTCGAGATCAACGCGGGTATGCTGCGTTTCGTGGAAAACGAGCATGAGCTTGCATTCGTCGTCGCTCACGAAATGGCCCACAACGCTCTCCGACACCACCGTGCCGTCCTCTGGAATTATCTTCTCGGCACCGCAGGCGACGGTCTGCTCGCCCTGCTCGGCGTCCTCACGCCAAACCTCGGCGGTCTCTCCGCCGCCGCCGCCCGCTCCGAGGCCTTTGAATATGAGGCCGACCTCTTCGCCCTGCACTGGATGGCGGAGGCCGGCTTCGATCCGCAACAGGCGCTCGACCTCTGGCCCCGCCTCGCCGCGCGCTCCGCTCCGCCGCGTATGGGACGCCCCGTCATTCGCTCTCATCCGCCAGCCCCGGAGCGCACCGCCTTCATGCGCGCTGTTGCCTCCGAACTACGGGCGAACTGAACTTTGCTAAGAATAAACTACACAATAATTTATTTTTCCGCCTCCGAAATCTTTGCTTACGAACTACCCGAAGACCAAGGGGTTTTCATCCGCAACGGCAAACCCGCCGCGTGATCGGATCGCGGCATTCCATGGGCCGAAGCGACTATTCCCCGAAACCATCCGCTCCAATCCATTCGCCGGTGTCATACCGGAAAAAACGGCGGCTTCCAGCCTCCGAACCAAGATCATACGCCACCCAAGCTTCCACCGGGGCACCCACGTGGTAGATAGGAAACCATTCCTCTGAGGTCCAGAGCCAAGCGCTCAGCTCGAAGTCGTAAAAATACAAGCCCTCACCGTCGTCCCCGCCGAAGAGCTGCCAGCCGTGGACATCGTGCCACACCCAGCGCCGGTCTTGGTAGAATTCGCCGAACCACGGCAGCGCGCACCACCCCGCCTCCGCGCACCCCGTTCCCGCGACCTGCGCCAGCCCCCGCACCCCCGGCGGCGTCCAGAGGAAGATGGCCTCGCGTTCGTCGTCCAAAGTCACCCGGAAGGTCACATGGCCCGCTTCGCCGAGACCGGAACCGCGCCCGCGGTTGCTGAAGGAATCGCCAATTTCGCTGAAAAAAATCTCGGCCACAAAGCTGCCCGCGATCTCCGCGCCCTCACGGATAAGTTCGTGCAGCGTGCCGAACTCGTCGCGAAAAAGGAGCATCAACCGTCGGTCGAAACCGAACTGCCCCTCCGGGCGCGGAAAGGATACGCGGGTGATAAAGGCGGTCTGCCCCCGGTCGTTGATTGCGATGTGCCGGGGGACTCCGGTAACCCAACCGTCGAGCAAACCGCCGCCGGGCATGGGCATCCCGCTGGTCATGACACGGCGGATGCCGGAAGCTGTCGCAAAGTATAGGTGTGACGGATGACCGTCGGCGAAGACGGCGAGGCCGTTGCCGTTGATGCGGAGGGTTCCTATGTTCGCGAAGGTCCCCCCGCCGTGTGGTATGGAGTCACCGTTGCGGACAAGAACATGGCCCGTCTCGCCGTCCGTCAACACATTGACATCACGACGGATTCCAAAACCTTCCACCCAACCGCGGACAGCTACCCGTCCATGATCATCGAGCGAAAGGATATGGAAGTGGGGCGCCGAGTTCCCGAAGACACCGTTGCCGTCCGGGATGGGATCCCCCGCGCGCAGGATCAGGCGCACCCCGTCGTCGTCGGCGAGCAGGACTCCGTACGTGAGGTTTTCATCCTCCCCGAATTTCATGGAGGCGAGAAAGGCGATCTGGCCGTGAGTGTTGATCGCACCGTTCCCGAGGACGTTGTGGAAGACCGCGTCCGTGCCCGGCACTTCCATTCCGTTCACGGCGAGGCGGGTGACCGATCCGTCCGGCTCCACGCGGTCGATACTGCCGTAGGATTCGAAACTCGTGACGCGGTTGTTCGAGCGCACCGCGATTTGACCGACGTTGTTCATGCGCGGGTCCGACCACCCCGAGAAGGTAGCGCCACCACCGGGGACGGTTTCGCCCAGCAACGGACCGCGAACGGGCACGGGCTGCGCGGGAAACCGGAAGATCCCGGTCGGGAAGGTCACGCCGGGCGCGAGGTCCGCCGTGATCGAGGCGACGGCAAAAATGGAGCCTTGGTCATTGAACGCGATGCGGTCTCCCCCGGCCGCGGAACTGCGGATGCTCAGGATTCCGAACGGCGGATCGAAAAGGTCCGAACGGAACAACTCCTCCGGTTCCCCGTTCCGCCAGAGGTAGAGGGCGTTGCGGGACCTCGGAACCCAGTCCTCGTTGTAGAGCGTGAGGCGGACGGCCACCTCGCCGCGGGCGTTCACCATGGGACCGTGGAAGCCCTCGTAAAGGGCGTCCCCGGCTGGCACCGGTGCCTCGGAGATGGCCAGCAGGGTGAGTTGCCCGGCGGAGGCCGCGCAAGGCAGGAGAGCGAGGGACGCAAATAACAGAAACAACCGTTTGCGCGAAGGCCGCGGACGGCGGGCAATCAACAAAACATTCATTTTTCGACCGGACTGGAGTGAATGGCAGCACGGCGCGCTGGTCTGAAACCAAAGACATTTGGACCACGGACGCAGACTGACCTTGAAAGCGAAGAATCAAGTATGCGGAGATAAAACGCCGCTGTCCAGAAAAAACTTATACGCTCCAATAATAACGCTTATAGCTTTGCGGGGTCACTTCTCCGACCGGAGCGGACCATCGCGCGCCGCAACACCGCCGCAGCTTTTGTAAGCCCGTTTTTTCCCCTGCCGGAGATGGCGCGCACCGAGGTGCGCCTTGCATCGCCAACTCTCCTGCTTTACAATTAAACAACGAACCAAAAATAGAAAATAAGCCACGTAATTTTTCAGTTCCGCGGTAGATCAGGTGATCGACAAACGACCGCTCCGATGCCTCCGAACGAAGGGGCAAGTAGTGAAATGGGGAGCAGGACAAGAGCAGCGGTTCGGCCAAGCATGATGTAAGCGTCGGGGCAGCGAATTGTGGATGCAAGGTTTATCGAAACAGTCGGGCCTTTTCTATAAATCAGCGCCGGGTCCGCGTTTCACGGGGGCCACCGAGGCTCTCGCCGTAGCGCCGCCCCGTCTCGGGGCGCGTGCCCGTGGTGCGGAAATTCAATGCGACGCTGCGGACCGTGGGCGGGTTCGTGCACAGTCGCCGCCGGCGCGTGCTGCCGACCGGAGGTCTGGCAGCTACGGGGTGCGCCCGCGGCGCGGGATGCGGCGCGCCGCCCCCCTACGCCGCTCCCGTGAGGGCGACGGCTTCGCGGGTGAGGCGGGCGATAGCTTTGAAGTCGCCTGCCGCGACGAGCTTGGCGTCAACGAACCAGCTCCCGCCGATGGCGGCGACGGAGGGCAGGGCGAGGTAGTCGGGGGCGAGCTTGGCATTGATCCCGCCGGTGGGCACGAAGCGCACGCCCGTGTGGGCGAAGGGCCCGGCGAGGGCCTTGACCATGGCGGCGCCGCCCGCTGCTTCGGCGGGGAAAAACTTCAGGAGGTCGCACCCGAGGTCGAGCGCGCGCATGACTTCGGTGGGGGTGATGACGCCGGGGAGGATCGGCAGGCCGCGACCCCGCGCGCGCTCGATAACAGTGGCGTTGGTTCCGGGGGAGACGGCAAAGGCCGCACCCGCGTCGCAGGCCGCTTCGAGGTTGTCGGTGTCGATGACCGTGCCCGCCCCGACGATTAGCTCAGGATACGCCTCACGAAGCTTGCGGATGGCGTCGAGGGCGCAGTCGGTGCGCAGCGTCACCTCGATAATCGGAAGGCCTCCTTCAAGGAGGGCTTCGGCGAGCGGGGCGGCGTCGTCGAGCCGTTTGATGACGGCAACGGGGACGACGCGGTGTTTCAGTGCGGAGTCGATGTTTTGCTTCATAATCTTCCTATGGGTTAAAAAATAGTCGTTTTCTTATTGCAAGCGAAAGTTTTCTGTGCCCTTGTGTTGGGGAAATGACCTTGGCCGCGCCAACAGAAACAACGACCGGGGGTCGACTCTTCGACTTCCGCATCCTCCGCAGCCTGCGCAAAACGGCGGGGCTGACGATTGAGGCGGTGTCGGCGCAGTCGGGCGTTTCGCCGGCCGTGATCTCGAAGCTGGAGCGCAACCAGACGACGGCGGAGCTGGAAACGCTCTACCGGCTCGCGCGCGTTTTTCAAATGAGCGCGACCGACATGCTTGCCCTCGCCGAGAGCCCATTTGCACAGCAGGCGGGAGAGCGCGTCTACGAGCGCGAGGGATTCCACTTCCGCCTTGTGCGCTATGCCAACATGGCGTGCTTCATGGCGGAGGCGCGGGCGGGGGCGCGCGTCTCGAATCCCGAGATGCACCGCGACGACCACGAATTTTGCTGGGTGCTCCAAGGCCGCGTGCGCATTTCGCTGCCGGCCGAGAGCATCGAGCTGGGCGGGGGCGAGTCGGCGCAGTTCGACGCCGTCCTCGAGCACACCTACGAGGCGCTGGAAGACAGCCGCCTCATCCTTGTCCACACGCGCAAGAACCAACGATACGGAAGTAACCGAAACCATGCAGATCGATAACACACTCACTCTGGAAGACCTTCGCCCCGCCCTCAAGCGGTTTTGGGAGGTGTCCGGGCAGAAAATCAACGCCATCGAGGCGGAATACGACGTCTCGAAGGGATCGCCCGTCTTCACATGGGCGGGCAAATACACCACGCGCGGATGGACGGAGTGGACGCAGGGCTTCCAATACGGCTCCGCGCTGCTCCAGTTCGACGCCACGGGCGAACGCGAGTTTCTCGACATCGGTCGACGCGGCACGGTGGAGAAGATGGCCTCGCATGTGAGCCACTTCGGTGTACACGACCACGGATTCAACAACCTCTCCACCTACGGAAACCTGCTGCGCCTCATGCGCGAAGGCAAGATCGACGACAACCCGTGGGAGCGCGAATTCCACGAGCTGGCGATCAAGATTTCCGCCGCCGTGCAGGCGCGCCGCTGGACTTCCACCGCCGACGGGGGCGGCTTCATCTATTCCTTCAACGGTCCGCACTCGCTCTTCGTCGACACCATCCGCAGCTGCCGCATCCTCGGGGTGGGGCACCGCCTCGGCCACTCGGTAATGACGGACAACGACCGCTCCGTCAGCCTCCTCGAGCGCCTCGTGCAGCACGCCTTTGCGACCGCGCGGTACAACATCTACTACGGTGAGGGCCGCGACAGCTACGACGAGTGGGGCCGCGCCGCGCACGAGTGTGTTTTCAATACCAACGACGGGCAGTTCCGTTGTCCCAACGCGCAGCAGGGCTTCAGCGGATTCACGACATGGACCCGCGGCCTCTCGTGGGCGATGGTCGGCTATCCCGAGGAACTGGAATTTTTCCGCACCTTGCCGGACGAAGAGCTGGCGCCCTTCGGCGGCCGCGAAGCCGTGGAAGCGGTCTTTGTGAAGGCGGCCCGCGCGACCTGCGACTGGTTTATCGCCAATACGGCGTCGGACGGCATTCCCTATTGGGACGGCGGCGCGCCTGACCTTCACAAGCTCGGCGATTTCCGCGGTCGTCCGGCCGATCCGTTCAACGACCATGAGCCGGTCGACAGCTCGGCTGCGGCCATCGGCGCGCAGGGCCTCCTGCGGCTCGGGCTCTACCTTGGTCGCGACACCGAGGACGGCAAACGCTACTTCCAGGCCGGTCTCACATCGCTCAAGGCCCTTCTCTCCGAGCCCTACCTCTCGGAGGATCCGGCCCACCACGGCCTCACCCTGCACAGCATCTACCACCGTCCGAACGGTTGGGACTACATTCCCGAAGGGCGCAAGCAGCCGTGCGGCGAGTCGAGCATGTGGGGCGACTACCACGCCCGCGAACTCGCCCTTACGGCGTGGCGCATGCTCAAGAAGGAGCCCGCCTACACCTTCTTTGCCTGCCTGCCGGGAGAGTCCTCATGAGCGCGCGCGACATCGATCTCTCGCGTGTGGCCGTCCACACGATAACGACCAAGCCGTGGTCCATCGAAACCGCCGTGGAACGCTACGCGGCCAAGGGCTTCGGCGGCATCACCGTGTGGCGCGATACCCTTGAAGGCCGCGAACTGCCTGCTGTGCGCAAGCGCATCGCCGACGCCGGTCTGGCCTCCGTGGCGCTCGTGCGGGGCGGTTTCTTCTGCCATGCCGATGAAGCCGCGCGCGAGAAGAGCGACGCCGACAACCGCCAAGCCATCGACGAGGCGGCGGGCATCGGCGCACCCATGGTCGTCCTCGTCTGCGGCGCCCTCACGACACAGCCCCTCGAGCGCAGCCGCGAACAGATCCGCGAAGGCATCGAGCGCGCCCTCCCGCACGCCGAGAAACAAGGCGTGAAGCTGGCAATCGAACCGCTGCACCCGATGTACGCGGACGACCGCTCCGCCGTGAACACGCTGCGGCAGGCCAACGATCTCTGCGCCTACTTCCGCTCCCCGTATGTCGGGGTGGCTGTCGATGTTTACCACCTCTGGTGGGACCCCGATCTCGAGGCCGAGGTCGCACGCTGCGGCGAGAACGGCTGGCTCCACGCCTTCCACGTTTGCGACTGGCGCACGCCCACACGCGATCTCCTTCTCGACCGCGGCCTCATGGGCGAGGGCTGCATCCCCGTCCGCAAAATCCGCTCGTGGGTGGAGAAGGCGGGCTTCGACGGCTTCAACGAGGTCGAGATTTTCTCCAAAGAAGCATGGGAAGGCGATCAGGACGAATGGCTCGACCGCATCGCCCGGGCCTCGCTCGTAGACGTGTGACACGGACGGGGCGACACGACGTCCGTCACTGATTTTCCAATAGCCTCACTGGCATTTCCGCAATTGAAACAACAGAGACAAACGAAAGGAAGAATGTGGAAGCGGCGTCCCGCCGCTTTACCCGGACCTTATGAAGCGGCGGGACGCCGCTTCCACTTTCGGTTGCGTTCTGATTAATCTAAGATTCTTAATAACCAATACATCCCGATACAAAAATGAAAGAACACCGCGTAGGCATTATCATGAACGGCGTCACCGGACGCATGGGCAAGAACCAGCACCTTCTCCGCTCCATTCTCGCCATCCGCGAGCAGGGCGGCGTGCGCGTCGGCGAGAGCGAGGTGATCATGCCCGATCCCATCCTCGTCGGCCGCAACCCCGACAAGCTGAAGGAACTGTGCAAGCTCACCGGCCTTGAGAAGTGGTCCACCGACCTCGACGAGTGCCTCGCTGACGACAGCTACAGCGTCTACTTCGACGCGCAGACGACCGGCCGCCGCTCCGCCGCCGTGAAAAAAGCCGCCGCCGCCGGCAAGCACGTCTACTGCGAAAAACCCACCGCGACGGACACCGCCACGGCGCTCTCCATCGCCGAGGCCTGCGAAAAGGCGGGCATCAAGAACGGTGTCGTGCAGGACAAGCTGTGGCTCCCCGGCCTGCGCAAGCTCCAGCGCCTCAAGGAGCAGGGCTTCTTCGGCAAGATCCTCAGCGTGCGCGGTGAGTTCGGCTACTGGGTCTTCGAGGGCACGAGCGTGCCCGCGCAGCGCCCGAGCTGGAATTACCGCAAGGAAGACGACGGAGGCATCATCGTCGACATGCTCTGCCACTGGCGCTACGTCCTCGACAACCTCTTCGGCGAGGTAAAGGCCGTGAGCTGCCTCGGCGCCACGCACATCCCCGAGCGCATCGACGAGCAGGGCAAGCCCTACAATTGCACCGCCGACGACGCCGCCTACGCCACCTTTGAGCTGGAGGGCGGAGTCATCGCCCACTTCAACAGCAGTTGGGTCACCCGTGTGCGCCGCGACGACCTCCTTACCGTGCAGGTCGACGGCACGCACGGCAGCGCCGTCGCCACGCTGCGCGGCTGCCGCGTGCAGCACTACGGCTCCACGCCCAAGCCCACATGGAATCCCGACATCGAGCAGCCCATAGACTTCTTCGAGGGCTGGCAGGAAGTGCCCGACCAAGAAGACTACGACAACGCCTTCAAGGTGCAGTGGGAACTCTTCCTCCGCCATATCGTTCTCGACGAGCCCTTCCCGTGGACCGTCCGCGAAGGTGCCAAGGGCGTGCAACTCGCCGAACTCGGCCTCAAGAGCTGGGAAGAAAAGCGCTGGCTCGACGTGCCCGCCCTCTGAGGCGATCTACTAAGTGGAGGCGGCGTCCCGCCGCTTTCTGCGCCGCCGGTCAAGCGGCAAGACGCCGCTTCCACTTTCGGCCGAAGTTCTCCAGTCATGTTGTCGCTGCGAGATTGTTTGTAAGCCTGAAAATCAAGAGAGAAAGAGAACCGTCATGAAAAAACCAGTTGCTTTGATCACGGGAGGCACCCGCGGCATCGGCCTCGGCATCGCCCGCGCCCTCGCCGCCGAAGGATGTGACCTCGCCCTCAACGGCATGCGCCCGGAGGAAGGCGTGGCCGACGTGCTCGACGAATTCCGCTCCGCCGGCACCGACGTCGTGTATTGCCGCGGCAATCTCGGCGACGCCGCCGACCGCGCCTCCATGCTCGACTCTGTGCGCGCGCACTACGGCCGCCTCAATTGGCTCGTCAACAACGCCGGCGTCGCCCCCAAGCAGCGTCTCGATCTCCTTGAAACCACCGAGGAGAGCTTCGAACACGTTGTCGGCACCAATCTGCAGGGCGCTTTCTTCCTTACCCAAGCCGTCGCGCGCTGGCTCGTGGAGCAGAAAAAAGCAGACGAGGCCTTCCGGGGCGGCATCGTCAACATCTCCTCCATCTCGGCCACAGTCGTCTCCGTCAACCGCGGCGAATACTGCGTCGCCAAAGCGGGGCTGAGCATGGTCACGCAGCTCTTCGCCGCCCGCCTCGGTGAATACGGGATCCCCGTCTACGAGATCCGGCCCGGCGTCACCCGCACCGACATGACCGCGGGCGTCACCGAAAAATACGACAAGCTCATCGCCGACGGCCTGTGCGTCACCCCCCGCTGGGGCGAACCCGCCGACACCGGCAAGGCTGTCGCCGCCTTCGTCCGCGGCGACTTCCCGTACTCCACCGGCCAAGTCATCATGACCGACGGCGGCCTCACCATTCCGCGTTTGTAGGGTCCGCCCGAAGTCTCAGGACTCTTGATCCGCCGGTCCTCACGCTTCATGGAGGATATCCCGAAAATGCTTAAAACTTCCGGCAACCGCCGACCCGCATTAACAGTGAAGTTTCATGGAAGTAAGGAGCTCTGAGTCCCCGGAATCCCGGCGACATGGAATTGTCCGCGGAGTCGCGGGGCAAATTTAAAATTCTTCGGGCAATGCGTCTTCCATGGATTCTCCGCCGAGGAGGCTGCGTACGAAGGCTTTGACAATGGATAGGAACTGGTTGACGGCGTCCCATCCGTATTCATGGAAAAAGATTGCCAGAAAGTAGAAGGCTGCAATGTAGACAAGCGCCGCCGCCGCCGCCGCACCTACCGCGAGAACGGCGAAGACGCCGTCTTCTTCGGCGAGCCCTATACCTATGAGAAAGACGGCGATGGCTGGAATAGTGTTTGTGCCCGGGATTGGAACGCACATTAGGAGAGCCATAAACAGGACCAGCCCGCTCATCGCTGCCCGTCCCGCCCGCGATCCGATCCAATGCAAGCGAGGGCGGATGAGGAACTCAAGCTTGGCGAGGAATCTTGTGCCCGCCGTTTCCATGGCTGCTGCCGCTCGGTTGCTCAGCTCGATTCGGCCGAGGCGGCGCGGGAGACGCGGGGCGGAGCGTCCCGCCGCCATTTGGATGCCGAGGAGGAAGAGTATGATGCCGAAGGGAACGCTGTAGCCCGGCGCGGGAACGGGAAGGGCGCTGGGCAAACTGAGGACGACAAGCAGGAGTCCGAAGCTTTTTTCCCCCACGGCTTCGAGGATACCTTGCACTGTGACCGTGCCCGTCTCGCTCCGCCGCAGCACGCGGCGCAAATCTTCCGACAATCGCATGGCGGACCATCCCATCCATCCGCCGTGCATGCGCAACATAAATGCCTTGCCTCATGCGGGGCGCGCGGGTTTGCGTTGGTCGGCATGAAGCGTTGGTGGCATCCAATTGCGGTTTTCGTCGGCTTGACGGCAGCCGTGCGCGGTGAAAATGGCGGTGAACCCGGTCGCAGCGGCGACGTTCCACTCGCTGAAACCTCCGGCGAGGCCGAACCGCTGGTCCCCGCGTCGGCGGAATCAATGGTATGGCTTACCGAGTGGATTGCAGGCTTGGTGGAGCGTCTTGGCACAGGCGGCGAGGTGGCGCGGATCGCCGCTGTGCTCATAGTCGTTGTTCTCATCTCCTGTATCGCTGTCGCCGCCAATTGGATCGCGAAGAAGATCATTCTGCGTGTGATCGACAACGTGGTGTCGCGCACACCGTGGAAGTGGGATAACGCTCTGCGTGATAACCGCGTGTTCGTGCGTCTCTCCCATCTCGCGCCGGCTGCGGTTATCAATCTTCTCGGCAAGGGTCTCTTCCTCGGAAACGATATGCTCACGGCTGTGATTCACGGGGCGGTAATGGTCTATGTCGTGGCGGTTCTTCTCCTTGTAGTGAGCGCGGTCATCAATACGATCCAGCAGTTCATAGAGAAACATGTCGCGGAGGAAGGTGTGCCGGTCAAAGGATTTGCCCAGGCAATCAAGCTCGTTGTTTTTATCATCGGGGCGATTTTTATCCTCTCGATCATCTTTGGACAGAGCCCGCTGTATTTTCTCAGTGGTCTCGGCGCACTGACCGCCGTCCTGCTCCTGATCTTCCGCGACGCGCTTCTCGGGCTGGTCGCCGGTGTCATGATCTCCGTCAACGAGATGGTGCGGGTGGGTGATTGGATTGAAATGCCTTCCAACGGTGCCGACGGCAGTGTCATCGACGTGTCTCTCACCACCGTGAAGGTACGCAACTGGGACCGCACCATCACAACAGTGCCTTCATACGATCTTATCTCGAAATCGTTCAAGAATTGGCGGGGTATGTTTGAAAACAAGGGGCGGCGTATGAAGCGCCCTATCTATATCGATATGCAGACCATCGGCTTTGTCGACAAGCCGATGCTCGACCGCTTCATGCGCATTGGGCGTCTGCGTCCTTATCTTGAGGCAAAGGTGAAGGAAGTCGAGGAGGCAAACAAGGAATCCGGGCTCGACACAGAGGTCCTCTGCAATGGTCGCCGACTCACCAATCTCGGCACTTTCCGGGCCTACTGTCTCGCCTACCTAAAGGAGCATCCGGGGGTGTTTCAGGAAGAGCTGATGATCGTCCGGCAGCTCGATCCCGGCGAACACGGCGTGCCCTTGGAGATCTACGCCTTCACCAACGAGACACAGTGGGTTGCCTACGAGGGTATCCAGTCCGATATCTTTGACCATCTGCTGTCTATCGTCGGTGAATTCGGCCTGCGTGTCTTCCAGGAGCCCAGCGGCCACGACATAAGGCGAGCTTTCGGCGGCGGCGAGTCCGCCACCGGAAACACTGCCTCGATCAAGGATGCTCCCAAAGAGGACCGGCTAAGGGACGGATCCGTGAAGTGATGGAGTAGGGATGGAGAGAGCAATCCGCTTGTGCCGGTTCCGGCGCAGTCGTGAATTGTGTTTCAGAGGCGCCTTACTTGCCCGCTTTTTGTGCGGCTTTCTCCTCGGCTTCGAGAATTTCGCGGACACGTTTCACTTCGGCCATTTGCTTTGCGTCGGGTTCGGGATATGCGAGCGGGAGGGCACGGAGAGCTTCAATGATAATGTGTGAAATAATGAGACGCGCGTTGCGTTTGTCATCGGCGGGGACCGCATGCCACGGTGCGTGCTCATGGCTCGTGTGGATGAGGCAATCTTCATACGCCATGGCGAGGATGTCCCATTGCTCGCGGCTCTTCAGGTCGGCCGCGCTGATCTTCCAGTGCTTTTCCGCCTCGCGGGCACGTGAGAGCAGGCGCTCCCGCTGCTCATCCTTGGAGAGGTGGAGAAAGAACTTTAGAATGCGCGTCCCGTTGCGGTGCAGGTATCTCTCGAAATTAACGATATCTTCATAGCGGTCCCGCCAGAATCCTTCATGCCCGACGCTTTCTTCCGGCAACGGCTGCGCGGCGAGTACTTCCGGCAGCGCTTTGACGATGAGCACCTCCTCGTAGTAGGAACGGTTGAAAATACCAATCTTTCCCCGCATAGGCAGGCGCTTGTTCGTCCGCCACAGGTAGTCGTGCGCCAGTTCCTCGGCACTGGGCTGCTTGAAGCTGTGTACTTGGCAGCCCTGCGGGTTCACACCGCTCATGACGTGGCGGATCGCGCCGTCTTTCCCGGCCGTGTCCATGCCCTGAAAGATGATGAGGAGTGCGTAACGCCCGTGCGCGTAGAGCACCCTTTGCAAGTCGCTCAGCTCCTCCGTGAACGAATCGAGAAGCGCGCGGTAGTCCTTCTTGTTCTTGTAGAGCTTTCCGATGCGGGTGTCCACGCGGTCGAGCTTGAAGTGTTTTCGCTTCCATGCGCCGGGAATCACGCGGAAGTCGTCCGGTTTGCAGTCGAGTTTCATTGTCTGATGTTTCTTGGAGATCATTCGGGGCCGGACACGCCCGCCCCGCGCAAGAAATGAAGCCTTTCACCGCTAGCGGAGCCTGTCAAAAGAAACGGTGGGCTTGCTATGTGCCGGGCACCCGCTTGGATGGTCGGCGCGATGCAACGGACATACGATATTTCGGAGATAGGGGAGCCCTCTGCCCGGCTTGTCCGTGCGGCGGCAGCGGCGTCCCGGTGCGCCTATGCTCCCTACTCGCGGTTTCGTGTCGGTGCGGCTCTCCTCCTCGACGATGGCTCGATCATCACTGGAGCCAACTACGAGAGTGCTTCCTATGGTCTGACGATGTGCGCCGAGCGCGTGGCTGTCTTCCGCGCGAACATGGAAGGCGCCCGCGGGCGGGCGCGCGCTCTCGCCGTCTGCGCCGTGGCGGACGACGGCGGGCCTGCGGAGCCCGTCCGGCCTTGTGGGGCCTGCCGTCAAATCCTGGCCGAACTCGCCGCCGAATGCGGGCGGCCGGACATGCCGGTTGTATGCGCCGACGCCAGCTTGCAACGTGTCCACCTCACCACGGTCGCCGAACTGCTGCCGCATCCGTTCACGGGCCGACCCTGAAGCGCTCGGGCGCTGCCGACTTGTGTCGGGACTGGACAGGCGGCGAGTGCGGGTTGAGGATGGGGTTATATGTCATGTTGTGGCGAACAGGCACCTGTGAAGACCCAGGGCGCATGCTGCGGATCGGATGCGGCGGGGGCGGGCGCGCACAGCGGGGATTCGACGTGGTTCCGCGTGGCGATTTCGCTCGCTTTGGCAGGGCAGGGAATGGTGTTTGGGCTGGGCTATAACAACGCCTTGCGGGCGGGCGAGGCACCGGCTTACGGCAGCACGGCGTATTGGTCGATCCACGGCGCGCTCTTTCTTTCGGTCGTTGTTGTCGGACTGCTTCTTGGTGCTCCTCTGGCACGGAACACCTGGCGCGCTCTCAGGGTCGGACGGATTACCGTGGAGAGCTTATTTGTCCTCAGTGCGGTGGGAGCTTTGGCGGGCTCAGCCGTTTCTTCGCTCGCGGGCGAGGGCGCGGTCTACTACGAGGTCGTGGCCGTTGTATTGTGCGTCTACACGGTGGGCAAGCGCGTGGGCGACCGCGGCCGGGCGGAGGTGGAGCGGGCGGCACTGGACACCAGCGAAGCATTTGACCGGGCGCGTGTGATTTCGGCGGAAGGCGGCTCACGGATGTTGCGGGCGGCACAGGTCGCGCCGGATGCCATCGTGGAGGTGCGTCCGGGTGAGGCGGTCGCGGTGGACGGGGTTGTTATCGGCGGCGGGGGATATGTGGAGGAAACTTCGATTACGGGCGAGCCGCGCCCGGTGGCGAAGGAGCGGGGCGACGCCGTCCTTGCCGGCTCATGGGCGGTCGACGGCGTTTTGACAGTCAAAGTCACGGCGGCATTCGGGCAAAGGGTTTTCGACGGGATCCTCGCCTCCGTGCGTTCGGCCTCAGCCGTTCCTTCAGCGCTTGAAGCACAGGCGCAGCGCCTCGTGGCGTGGTTCGTGCCTTTTGTTGCAACGGTTGCGGCGCTCACGTTTCTCGGGTGGTATTTCCTTTCCTCCGAGCCGTGGTGGCGGGCACTTTTCAACGCCATGGCGGTACTCCTCGTGGCCTGTCCCTGCGCGCTCGGGCTTGCCACACCCATCGCTGTATGGAGCGGTTTGCAGCGGTTGTTGCGTTACGGCTATGTCGCGCGTTCAGGGCGGTTGATCGACGGGTTGAGCGCGGCAAACACCGTCGTGTTCGACAAGACGGGAACACTCAGTGAGGCGCGTCCCGCTGTCGTTCGGGAGGAATGGACAGCGGACACCTCGGTCGATCGCGATTGGGTGCTGCGCGCTATCGCGGCCGTTGAGGAACGCGCCGGCGATCATCCGGTTGCACGCTCTTTGCTTGCGTATGTGGGGCCGCGCGAGCCGCTCCCTGTGGAGAACTTCCGTCTTGTTCCGGGCGCCGGGGTGCAAGGCGATCTTGAGGGTCGCCGGATTCGCGTTGGCGACCGTGCCTTCGCTCTCGCCACAACCCGCATGAACGCCGTCGAAACAAGAGACAGGGCAGGTTCAGTGACCGTCTCTGTCGACGGTGCCGAGGCAGTTTCCTTTGCTATCGCCGAGCGTTTCCGCACGGGACTCGCCGAGGCAGGGCGGCGCCTGCGCGGACTTGGCCTGCGGGTGTGCGTCCTGACGGGGGACCCCCGACCGCCCCAAGGCCTGCCCGAAGACTGGGAGGTGCGAAGTGGACTGCTGCCCGAGGCAAAGGCACGGTTTGTCGACAACGCTCATGCACGCGGCGAAAGCGTTCTCTACGTTGGCGATGGCATTAATGATGCCGGGGCCATGGCACGGGCTTCCGGTTCCATCGCCATGGGTTCGGCGGCCTCCCTCACAAGGGCCTCTGCTGACGCCGTCTTTCTCGGCGACGACTTCGCTTCGCTCCCCGATGCTGTCGCGCTTGCACGGCGCGTCCGTTCGCGGTTGCGGGGCAATCTGATCTTCGCCGTCCAATACAATGTCGCCGGTATGGCCCTCGCCGCCGCGGGGATCCTTCACCCGGTCGTCGCCGCGCTCCTTATGGTCGGCTCCAGCGCCTTGGTCTCCCTGCGTGCCGTTCGCTCCGTGCGGGACGAGAGCCACGCGGAACGCCCCAGGCCCGCCTTTCCCGCTTCTCCGCGCCTGCAACGTAGAGTGACTTCGTGAAATTTACATTTGACTCCAGATTACCACCATGATGTTGTATCTCAGGGAACAATAAAAATTTATGAGCGAAAAAAGAATTAAATCAAATAAAATTTCTGTGTATCATTTATACACCCGCATTGTGCATAAGCGCCGCTTGCTGGCGGATGTGCAGCGAGAGGTGTGGGTGGCGGCACTGCACCGCGCGGCACTTTTCAGCGGCGTGGAAGTGATTACCTACTGCGCGATGCAGACGCATGCGCATATTCTCGTCCGGATCGATCCTCATGCAGCGGAGTGTGGGGACCAGGAGCTGGTGGCGCGCTTCGCGGCGCTCTACGGGCGCTCGCGGGCGGCGTGGTGTCGACTTAATGCGCGGGAATTGGCGGCGGAGTTGGCGCAGGGCGATACGGCGCGGGCGAAGAGGTTGCGGGATGCGCTGCGAAGGCGCATGGGAGACGTCTCTGAGTTCATGCGCACGCTCAAGCAGCGCTACACGAAGTGGTTCAACCACACCTACGAGACGGAGGGGACGCTCTGGGCAGAGCGCTTCGGCAGCGTTTTGGTGGAGGACGATCCGTCGGTTGTCGCGCTGGTGGCAGCCTATATCGACCTGAACGCGGTGCGCGCGGGGCTGGCGGAGGTGCCGGAGCACTACCGCTGGTGCGGCTACGCGGAGGCGCTGGGCGGCAATGAAGACCTGCGCGCCTCGCTGGCGAAGTGCCGTCCGGGCGACGGCGGCGAGG
>SKLD01000486.1 GCA_007123395.1 Opitutales bacterium | reverse complement strand
CTGGGCGAGGCGGAGCGCGACGCTCTGGTGGCGGCGATGCGCAAGGCGGCGGCCTTCTCGGGCGTGGAGCTGCTGGCTTACGGCGTGTTGTCCAACCACTTCCATCTTCTTGTGCGGGTCGATCCGCAGGCGCGCGAGTGCGACGATGAGGAGCTTGTGCGCCGCTTCCGTGCCCTTTACGGGGAGGAGCGGGCACAGTGCCTCGGCATGGACGCGAGCGACCTCGAAGCGCTCTTCGCCGATCCCGCCCGCGCGGAGACGGCGGGAAAGGTGCGCGCGAAGCTCTTCGCGCGCATGGGGGATGTCTCGGCCTTCATGCAGACGCTCAAGCAGCGCTACACGAAGTGGTTCAACCGCACGCACAGCGGCGGCGGCACCCTCTGGGCGGAGCGCTTCCGCAGTGTGCTCGTGCAGGACGCCTGCGGTCCGCTGCGCACGGTGGCGGCCTACATCGACCTCAACGCGGTGCGCGCGGGCATGGTGGCGGATCCGAAGGACTACCGCTGGTGCGGCTACGCGGCGGCGTTGGCGGGCGACGAGGGGCTGCGGCGCGCCTACGGCGGGTATTTCCCGCATGTGAAGGAGACGGAGGAGGCGCTGCCGGACTACCGGATCTACCTCCTGGGCAAGGGGCGTCTGTCGAAGCGCGACGGCACGGGGGCGCGGGTGCCGGAGCACGTGGCGGCGGAGGCGCGCGCGCGCGGGGACCGTCTGCCCGCGCACGAGTTGCTGTTGCGCAAGACGCGGCAGTTCAGCGAAGGGCTGGTGCTGGGGACAAGAGCCTTTGTGGAGGCGGTGCTGCGTGGGGACGAGGGTCTGCGGTTCCGGCGCAAGCGGGCGCCCAAGCCGGTGCCTTCTCCCGCCGAAGAGGACGGTCTAGCCTGCGCGCGGCAGTGGCTGCGCAAATCTAGCTCCTAACCTCAAGGTCGAAGGGAACGATACGTTCGCGCCCATTGATCTTTACCTGTGCCCAGACGCGGTAGGTGCCTGGTCGGTCGAGGTGGATGGCAAAGGAGAGGTCTGGGTCGTAGGGATCGTGGTCGCGCAGGAAGGGGTTGCGCGGGTGCAGGTGGGCGAAGCCGTGGCGCCCGTGCTGGAAGGCAACGAGGTGCGCGAAGCTGCCCATGACAGGCTCGAATTTGACCGGTTTGCCTTCGGCGGGGGCGACGCGTAAACGGATCACGCCGTCCTCGTCGGCGCGCAGGGGGCCGTTTTCGGAGCCCAAGGTATAGACAAGACCGTCTTCCTCGAAGCGAGCGGAGAGGGTGCGGGCTGCGGGGGTCTCTTTGCCTAGCACTTCGAAGCTCGTGCTGACGAGGGCGCGGCGGTTGGTCGTGAGGAGGATGAAGTCGAGGTAGACGCGGTGCTCGCCGGCATAGCGCGGCGTGAACATGAAGGTGTAATGCCCGGGCGGACCCTCGGCGGCGGGATGGATGTGCTGGTAGTCGTCGAGCGAGGGGTCGACAATGAGGGCATGGACCCGCTCGGTGTGGCTCACGGCGATATCTTCGGCGCGCACCGGTCGTCCCTGCATGCTGAAAATCGTCAGCTTCATGGGCGTTTCGACGCCGACCTCGGGGTCGGACAGCGGGGTGACGCGCGCTATGATGGGAAAGCGCAGCGCGTCCATGTCGAAAAAGTTGGTCTCTTCGTAGCCGCATTCTTCAATGACGCCGTCGGCAGTCATGAAGTCGCCGTAGTGGAGGAACTCGCAGGGCTCGACGGGGATCATACGGATGCCCGCGTAGGCAGCGACACACGCGCCCGTGAGGAGGGCGGAGTGCAGCCAGAAACGGCGGTTGAGGGTGGGGCGGTGCTCAGGATTCGCGTTCATTTTCGCGGTGGCGTTCGATTTGGCGGATGAAAGCCTCGGCGTTCCAGTTGCTGCCGGGCACACGGTAGAAGATGCGTCCGACCGGATCGAGGAGGGTCGTGGACATAGTGTGCTGGATGATCTCCTCGGGATGGTCACGGGTCAAAATGCCCATTTGTTCGGCGAGGTCGGCAATGACCTGTTCCGGACCGGTGAGAAAGGAGAAGTTGCCGAAATCGATGCCGCGGCTGTCGCCGTAGGCGGCGAGAATGCCCGGAGAGTCATAGTCGGGGTCGAGAGTGATGGAGACGAGGCGGAAGTTCTCGATGCCGCGCTCGCGCGCGAGCTGTTGCGTTTCGGCCATGCGCCGGGTGGCGGCGGGGCACATGTTGGGCACGGTGCAGCGGGTAAAGATGAAGTTGACGATGACGTAGTCGCCGCGCGCCCCCTCGCTGAGGAAGAGTTTGCCGTGCTGGTCGAAGAGGGCGAAGCGCGGCCACGGCTCGCCGATGCCACGGAAGGCACGGCGACCGCGCTGGAGGGTGTCGCGGCGGAGTTGGCGGGCGAGGTTGCGAATGGTGCCGATGGCGCGCGGGTCGTCCGGCCAAATATTCTGCAGGTGCTTGCGCCCGCCGAGGGTGACGAGTTCCCCGCGCACGTGCGCGCCTTCGCGCGCAATGAGGAGGTCTCCGGGGCCGACACGCGCGGAGACATCGCGCGGCTCAGGGCCACTGATGTGCAAATGCAGCGTGCGGTTGTCCGCATCAATGGCCTCGATCACGGCGGAAACGATCTCTGCCCGTGCGGCCGCACCCGCCAAAAACCCTGCCATCAAAAAGACGGGGAGGAGCTTCGCGGCAGGGTAAGAAAAACTGTTTGTCTGCATAAATGTAGTTAATTGTGAGGTCGGGTAATGATCAGGAAATCTGCTAACGGGCGATCCGAAACTGTCAGAGGTTGTAATAACAGCGTCAACATTACCTTATTCACCATGCGCTTCAAGCAGAAGTCCACAGTCTGTGCGCAGAGGAGCCAAATTTGTTCGAAATGACTCCCGAAAACACGTCCAAACAGCCCGCGGAACACCGCCCCAACCTAACGGGATTTGCCTTTCTGACCCTCGCCGTCACGTTGATCCTCCTCTACGCCGGAGGATTTACGACGACGATCGGGGCGGGAATGGTATTCCCGGATTGGCCGCTTTCCAACGGATCGCTCAACCCGCCTGGCTGGACGACCGACGAGGCGATGCTCGCGGAGCACAGCCACCGCCTGCTCGGTGCTCTCGTGGGGCTGCTCACCCTGACGCTGGCGGTGTGGATCCATCTGCGGGAGGACCGCAAATGGCTCCGACGCCTGGGGTGGTTTGCGTTCGGCCTTGTTGTGTTCCAAGGGTTGCTCGGCGGTTTTCGTGTGCTCCTCGTAAGCCTCGACCTTGCCAAGATCCACGGCGTCATGGCGCAACTCTATCTTTGCACGCTCACTGCTTTGGTCGTCGGGCTGAGCCGGTGGTGGCGGGACTTGCCGCAGGCCGTGCCGGAGGCGGCGGAGCGGGCTTGGGCGCGCATGCGTACGCTCGGTCTTGTGCTTTGCGCGGGGGTCTTCGTTCAGCTCGTGGTCGGCGCGATCATGCGCCATCGCGGAGCGGGTATGGCGATTCCGTACTTCCCGCACGCGCGCTCGGACGGCGGCTGGCTGCCCGCGGCGTGGAGCTGGGCCGTGCAAATCCATTTTCTGCACCGCGTCCTCGCGGTGGTGATCCTCGCCTTGCTTATCGCGTGGATGGTGGCGCTCTTCCGCAGTCCCGGTGTCACGCGTGCGATGAAGAAGCTCGCCGTTGCCGCCCTCGCTCTCGTGTGCATCCAAATCGCCCTTGGGGCAGAGATCATCTGGTCGAGCCGGGCACCTTTTCAAACAACGCTGCACGTGCTCAACGGGGCCGTTTTCTTCGCGGTCGTCTGGGCGGGGACCTTCGCGGCGTTCCGTCCGGTGTTGGAGCCGCGCGCCGACAGCGGTGCATCGGGCCGGAAGGCGCAGCCGGAGCCGCGGTCGGCGGCCGCGCCGGAACTGTCGGGGGCACGGGTATCATGAGCGCGGGGAAGCGAGAGCGTTTTGTATTCGGGCGTGGTTTTGCGATGACGCGGCGCGGGCGGAGCCGTGCCCTCCATGTTGTCCGGCGCGTCGGCGCGGGCGGAGCCGCGCCCTCCAGGGATTTTGTGTGGAGGGCGCACCTCCGCGTGCGCCATTTCCCGGGAATGTTGTGTGGAGGGCGCACCTCCGCGTGCGCCATTTCCCGGGAATGTTTTGTGGAGGGCGCACCTCCGTGTGCGCCGCAAGACCGGCGGGCCCTTCGAGATTTTTCATTCTACTAAAGTTTCATGAGTCATAGTTCCACATCGGTTCTTGTTCCTGCGCGGGAGGCCTCGGGTGCTCCGCGATTTTCGGATTTTGTCGAGCTAACCAAGCCGCGGCTGAGTCTCATGTCGGTGGTTTCCGCGGTACTCGGTTATTTCGCGGCGGAGCCGAGCACCGGATGGGTGGCGCCTGTCGTGGTCGGGTTGGGCTGTGCTTTGGCCGCTTTCGGCGCCGGCGTGCTCAACCAATGGTGGGAGCGCGGCGCCGACCGCCTCATGCGACGCACGGCGGCCCGACCTGTGGCGAGCGGCCGCGTCGCCCCCGCGACAGCGCTCGCCTATGGCATCGTGCTCAGTGCCGCCGGGGTGGGGGTGCTGTATTTCGGAGCCAACGCCTTTGCTTCGTTCCTCGCGCTCGCGACGGTTCTGTTGTATGTGCTTCTTTACACGCCAATGAAGCGGGTCACGCCGTGGGCGTTGGAGGTCGGTGCGTTGCCGGGGGCGCTGCCGCCGGTCATCGGATGGGTAGCGGCGGGCGGCGGGCTCAGTGGTCTCGGCTGGGCGCTCTTCGCCTATCTCTTTGTTTGGCAGATCCCGCACTTTCTCGCTATTTCGTGGATGTGCCGCGACGACTACCGTGCCGGCGGGTTCCGCACGCTCGCGGTTTCGGACGCCACAGGCCGGGCTGTTGCCCGCAAAGCGTTCGCATGGACACTCTTGCTTGTGGTGGTGACCTTCCTACCCCTTGCCGTGGTAGAGACAGGTTGGCTCTTCCTCGCCGTCGCCGTGCTGCTCTCTGCCCACATTCTATCCGCCGCCCTTGCTTACCTGCGTCGCCCCGCCTCAGTGCCTGCGGCTCGCCGCCTCTTCGGTGCCACCCTTGTGCACTTGCCGGTATATCTTTCATTTCTCGTCGTCGACCGCTTTATTTTCTAACTACATGCGCCCACGAATCCGCACTCCCTTTCTCGTCGCCGCGGGCATCGCCGGCGCACTGCTCCTCTTGCTCGCCGGTTGTTCCCTCAATATCGAGGGGCAGCAGTCTGCCCTTGATCCCAAAGGCCCGATTGCGAAGAACCAGTATGATATTTTCATGCTCATTCTCTACGTGACGCTTTTCATCTTCGTCACCGTGGGGGGAGCGCTTGCGTGGGTGCTCTGGAAGTTCCGCCAGCGCAAGGGCGACGACCCCAATTTCATCCCCCCGCAATCGCACGGCCATCCGATGCTGGAAATGGGTCTTGTCATTGCTTCGGCGGCATTGCTCGTCATCATCGCCATCCCGACTTTCGGCGGCATCATTCTCAAAAAGGTTGTTCCCGACGAGTTACTGGAGAACGCGGTCGAAATCAACGCCACCGGCTTCCAGTGGTGGTGGGCCTTTGAATACCCGGATTACGGCTTTTACACTGCCAATGAAATCGTCTTCCCGGCGGGGCGGGCCATCAAGATCAACCTGCGTTCTGACGACGTCATCCACAGCTTCTGGCTACCCAAGCTGGCGGGCAAAGTGGACCTCATTCCCGGGCAGGAGAATTTCATATGGATTCTTGCCGATGAGCCTGGCTACTTCTGGGGACAGTGCGCTGAGTTTTGCGGTGATTCCCACGCCTACATGCTCTTCCGCGCCATCGCCCTGCCCGAGGACGAATGGGAACAGTGGCTCGAAGACCAGCAGCGCGACACAGTGAAGGACGACGGCTCCTTCGAGCCCCTCCTGGCACGTGAGGACTGGGGCTACCCCGAAGACAAGATCCTTAAAGGTGCCGAGGTCTTCCGGCAGGCCTGCGCCGGGTGTCACAGCGTAAATCCCCGCCAGCAGACCAATGGGCCGAACCTCGCTCATTTCGGCTCCCGCACATCGGTGGCCGCCGGGTGGTATGAAAACGAATACGATCTACTCTACAAGTGGATCCGCGAACCGGAAAACGTGAAACCCGGCAATTTCATGTACCGCGGCTTCCTCGACCGCGACGGTCGAACCGTCATAATGCCGGGCCTGAAGGACTACGACCTCTCTGACGAAGAAGTCCACGCGGTTACGGCATATCTCTACACGCTCCGTTAATTACGACTTTTTATCCGATCATGGCCAGCACGGTTGAAACCGAACACCACGCCCCTGCTCCCGCCGAACCCGTCCGCGACGGTATCTGGCGGCGCCCCCTCAAGAACACCGGACTCGTCGGCTTTCTCACGACAGTCGACCACAAGAAAATCGGGATCGGCTACGCGGTCGGCGCGCTCTTCTTTCTCATTCTCGGTGGTATCGAGGCGCTCATTATCCGCGCGCAGCTCATGTATCCGGAGCAGGAAGTGATCTCGGCGCGCACTTACAACCAACTCTTCACCATGCATGGCACGACAATGATCTTTCTTGCTGTCATGCCTTTGAGCGCGGCGTTTTTCAACTACATCATGCCGCTCCAGATCGGGGCGCGTGACGTCGCCTTTCCGCGCATGAATGCGCTCGGGCTCTGGTGCTTCCTCCTCGGCGGGGTGATCCTGAATCTGAGCTGGTTCTTCCCCGGCGGGGCACCCGCCATCGGGTGGTTCGCTTACGCGCCACTCACCGACCGGCAGTACAGTCCGGAGATGGGAACCGACTTCTGGATAATGGGCCTGCAGATTCTCGGCATCGCGTCGCTTGTGGGGGCTTTCAACTTTATCACAACTATCGTAAACATGCGCGCACCGGGGATGAGTATGATGCGTTTGCCGCTTTTCACCTGGATGACTCTCATCACCTCGTTTCTCATCATACTCGCGTTTCCGGCCATCACCATCGCGCTTATCGAGTTGATGTTCGACCGCCACTTCGGCACCTACTTCTTCAATGTCGAGGGCGGGGGCAAGCCAATCCTCTGGCAGCACCTCTTTTGGATCTTCGGCCATCCCGAGGTCTACATCCTCATTCTTCCGGCGATGGGCATCATCTCGGAAATTCTACCCGTCTTTTCGCGCAAACCGCTCTTTGGCTATCCGCTCATCGTTTTCTCGGGTGCGGTCATCGGGTTTCTCGGCTTCGCGGTGTGGAGTCACCACATGTTCACGACGGGCCTCGGCGTCGTCGCGACAACCGCCTTTGCCTTTCTCACGATGCTTATCGCTATCCCGACAGGGGTGAAGATCTTTAACTGGATTGGCACGATGTGGGGCGGGCGCATCCGCTTCACCACCCCCATGTTGTTTTCGGTGGGCTTTATCTGGATGTTCATGATGGGTGGTTTCACCGGCATCATGCACAGCTCGCCGCCCGTCGACGCGCAGCAGCAGGATACCTACTTTGTTGTCGCGCACTTTCACTACGTTCTCATCGGCGGCTCGATCTTCGCCCTCTTCGCGGGGATGTATTATTGGTTCCCCAAGGTGACAGGCCGCCTCATGGACGATTTTGTAGGTAAGATTGTATTCTACCTGATGTTCATCGGCTTCAATCTTGCCTTCTTCCCCATGCACATCCTCGGGATGACAGGAATGCCGCGCCGCACGCATACCTACAAGTCGGAAATGGGCTGGGACCAGTCGAACTTCTGGTCGACGATCGGCGCCTTCATTCTCGGTATCGGCATTCTCATTTTTGTCATCCAGGCCATTCATGCCTACTACAAGGGCAAGAAGTCACCGAAGGATCCATGGGATTCCCGCACGCTGGAGTGGGACACGGAAAGTCCACCGAAGGAATACAACTTCCCCTATACCCCCGTTATCCACGCCCGCGACCAAGTGTGGGAAGACAAATACGGCGTCGAGGCGAAGCGCATGGAGAAGATCGCCCCGGGCGAGCACGGCATCCACATGCCCGACCAGTCCTGGTGGCCGCTCATCACGTCCATCGGTCTATTCATTGCCTGCCTCGGCATGGTCTTTCATAAACAACCTGTGCCAATGACGAGCGAGGCCGTATTCGGGCTGGAGATTGTCATCGCCGGTCTCCTCCTAACTTTCTATGGCATCGCGGCATGGGCTCTGGAGGGCCCGGGTGGATTCCACCTGCATCCCGATCCGGCGGAGTATGCCGATGCCATGCCCGCCCCGGAAGACGACCACGGTCACCACTGACCGCTGCCAACCGCACATACACGCGATATCACCGGATTTGCCATACCATGAGTTCCCACGCAGCTACTACCGACGACCCGCACGCCGCGCTCGCGCCCCTCAAGAAAACGTCCACGGGCGTTGAGAACAAGAAGCTCGCCATGTGGGCCTTTCTTGCGTCCGATTGCATGTTCTTCGGCACGCTTATCTCGACCCACCTCATCTATCGCAAGGTCTACCCGACGGTCGTCGAGCCCACGGAGATCTTCGACATCGAGTTGACGGCTTTCAGTTCCTTTATTCTCCTCATGAGTTCGCTGCTCATGGCGCTCTCCGTCTCGGCCGCGCACAAGGGCAATATCGCCGGAATGCGTCGCTTCCTTCTCGGCACGATCTTCTTTGGACTCATATTCCTCAGTGGTCAGGTGTATGAGTTCAATCACTTTGTAAGGGAATCCGGGCTTACCCTTAGCAGCAGTGTCTTCGGGTCCACCTTTTACGTCCTCACCGGCACTCATGGTGTTCACGTAGCCCTCGGAGTACTTTGGCTTTCGTGCTGGACAGCCTGCACCCTGCCCAAGGACTGGGCGTGGTACACCTTGAAGGGCAGGCGTTTCCTCTGGCTGCCCTTCCGCGTGGTCTTTGCGCCCATGACGGGTCGTTATAAGCACGAAAACGCCCTCGATGTCGAAGTAGCGGGCCTTTACTGGCACTTTGTCGATGTGGTGTGGATCGTTATCTTCACCGCCGTATACCTCGTCGAATACCTGCCGGTCTTCGGATTCTAGGGCGGTAGCCGCCCACCCAAAACCACGAATGGCAATCACTCCAGATATGGCCGAAACCCAGCAAAAGCCAGTAACTCCCGACTACGTCGTCGAGGAGCACAAAAAGTATTTCACCTTTTTCAATCTCTCCATTGCGCTCATCGCGATCACGGGGATCGAATTGGTGATCATTTACGTGCCGGTCAACAGGTGGTTCCTCTTTACCTCGTTGATGGTATTGTCCACCGTCAAGTTCATCGGCGTTATCTGGTGGTTCATGCACCTGCGTTGGGACCGCGCCCTGTGTACGATTGTTTTCCTCATTGGACTTATACTCGCCACCGGCACGGTGACGGCGCTCATGCTCCTCTTCCGACGCGACCCGGACGGGGCTCCGGAGATTATGACGCTTCTGCCCTCCCTGCTGTGGTAAAATGATCAGCATTTGGCATTGGCACACCGAACCTCTCCTCATTGGCGGCATCCTCGCCGTCGTGTGGGTCTATGCCATGCTCGTCGGGCCCCTGCGCGAATGGATTGCCCCGTACGCGTTGTTTCCGAGGAAGGAGGCGTGGTTTTTCGGTGCGTCCGTCGTCGTCTTCTATATTGCGGTGGGTTCACCGATCGACGCGCTCGGTGAGAACTACCTCTTCAGCGCGCACATGTTTCAGCACAACCTGCTCATGTATACAAGTGCGCCGCTCCTCATCCGCGGCATTCCAGGTTGGTTGTTCGACGGCTTGCTTGAGCGTTCGCCGTCCTGGATCGTTTCGCTGACGCGCTTTACGCTGCATCCCCTTGTCGCAGGCTTTGCCTTCACGTTTGTCTTTTGCGTGTGGCACTTTCCCGCTCTTTACGAGGCCGCACTGCACAACAAGGCCATTCACGCACTCGAGCACCTGACGATGTTTGTGACGTCCGTGATGATGTTCTGGCCCATCCTCAGCCCCTCGAACATTATACGCCGTAGGAATCCGGGGGTTCGCGTCCTCTATCTCTTCGTTCTGATGGTCGCGCAGATTCCACTCTTCGGGATTCTCACATTCTTCCCCGAAGTACTGTACCCGACCTACGAGTTCGCGCCCCGCGTCATTCCCGATTTCGGCCCGCTGCAGGACCAGGTTCTCGGCGGACTCCTTATGAAAGTCGCCAATATGGTTGTCTCCCTCGTCTACATGGGCGCGGCTTTCTACGAATGGAACGCCACGCAAGAGCGCGAGATGAATAACCGCGTGCGTGCTTCCCGTGCGGCCTTGGCCCGTTGCTGAAGGCGGGGGCTACGCGGTCGGCGGAAGTGATTCTGATGCCTTCGGTTATCTCCCGCGGCGGGCGTGCTCCCGGTAAACCCGCCTCCGTACAATGGCTTCGGCAAGCGGCGGTGCCACGGCGACGAGCCAAGTGAGGTAGCGCAGCTTGGCGGGAACGAAAAGGGTGCGTCGACGCGCTTGCATACCGCGCATAATCGCACGGACCATGTCGGCGACCGGCACCGCGCCCGAGCCGTGCGGGAAGGGTGCGGAGCCCTGCGGACAGCCGTCGGGCCCAAGGGCGTGTTCGCGTAGTTTCGTTCCCTGTATCCAGTGCGCTATGACAGTGAGGATGCCGACACCGGTGCCCCGCAACTCCATCCGCAGCGAGTCGCAGAAGCCTTGGACGGCGTGCTTCGAGGCCGAGTAGCCGGTGTGAAAAGGCACGCCAAGATAACCTTGGATGGACGAAATCACGACGAGTTGCCCCCGGCTTCGCTTGAGATGGGGCAAAGCATGGAACGCTGTGTTAACGAGTCCGCCGTAGTTCACATCCATGATCCGGCGAAGGGTGGCTGGATCCTCCAGCTCATCGAATCGCGTCCACATGCTCAGGCCGGCGCAAGCGATGGCAATGTCGAGACCGCCGCCATCGCCGTCGGCGGCTTCCACGGCTGCGGCGCAGTCCGCAGGCACGGTGACGTCGCCGACAACGGTCACAGCCTCTCCCCCAAGAGCTTTGCAGCGGCGGGACGTTTCCGCAAGGCGGGCCTTGTCGCGGGCCATGAGGGCGGGGCGGGCACCTTCCGCCGCAAGGATTTCCGCGAGGGCGGCTCCAACGCCAGAGGAGGCGCCGGTTATCAGGACGGAGCGCCCGCGCCACGGGTGATCGGACGGAGAGCGGTTCACGGCGGATCGGGCTCGCTTTCGGCGGGTTGTGCATCTGCAGGTGCTCTCGAAGCGCACGTGGGATCGGCCACCCCGAAGACATTGTTGCGGGCTGCGAAAACGTCGTCCGGGTCAAGTGACTGTTTCAGAGCGTGAAGCGCCGAAATCGCCGCATCGGAATATACCTGTGCGACAAAGTCGCGCCGTACTTTGCCGACTCCATGGTGGTGAGAGATAGATCCGCCGTTCTCGAGAATAACCTCGCGAAGACGGTATTCTATTTTTTGATACCGTTGAACGGCGTCGGGTAGGCCGCGTCCGGAAAACCCCATCGTGAAGTAAATGCACACTCCGGTCGGATACGTCTGGGACACCCGCCACGACAGATAGGGACGCCCCGGCACCTCATAATGGACGCAAAGTTGACGGAGTTCCTGCTCCACTGCATCCGTTATGGCGCTCACGCGGTCCCACGGCGCGGAGGTTTCGAACGTCTCCCCGAGAATTCCCATACGGTTGAGGAAATCACGGATATAAGCAATCGCGAAGGTCACGCGATACCCGCGCTTACCGCCTTCGGCGCCGCCGGAAAGGCCGCCGAACCGAGGCGTGAGCCGGTGCAGCGTGCGCGCCTGTTGTCCGACTTCCGCGGCGTTGCCTTCCATTACCGCGGTGCAGGCAACCATTTGCTGCGGATCGAAGCGTTTCCAGTCCAGCAAATAGCGTTTTTTTAGTCCCGCGATGAAGCCCTTCCAACCGCCGTGCGATGGACTAAGCGCTTGCCCGAGTCGGAACTCGGAGTTGTTGGCGAGGCGGAGACTGGCAGGGCGGGCGCCGGAGAACTGTACTGCTTTGAGAAACTGCACACCCGTGTCGAAGTCGCGGAAGACAAACGAGGCGAAGCGTCGCTGTTCAGGCACAGGCCGCACCTGTAAAACGGCTCGGGTGATGATGCCGAGGCAGCCCTCGCTGCCGAAGAGCCAATGACGCGGGTGGATACCGGGGGAGCTCCGCGGGTTCAGCGGGCGCGAACTCAGTTCGCCGCGCGGCGTAACAAGCGTCGCCTCCAACACGATGTCTTCAATGTTTCCGTAGCGGCTCTTCTTCATGCCGCTTGCATTGGTGGCGATCCAGCCTCCGAGGGTGGAGAGTTCGATGCTGTCCGGGATGTGGCCGCAGGTGAGACCTGCCTCCTCGAGCCGACTCTCCAGTTCTTTGCCGGTGATTCCGGCTTGGACCACCGCCCAATGGTTTGCGCGGTCGACGGCGAGGATGCGGTTCAGATGGCATAGATCGACCGAGACGATCATCCGGCGTTCCTCTTCCGGGCAGAGCAGTGCGCCGGAGACATTGGTGCCTCCCCCATAGGGGATGATCACAACCTTGCAGCGGTTGGCCAATTTCACCAATGCGACAACCTCGTCCTCATCTTTCGGATACGCCACCAAATCAACGGTTCGCGGCGGAGCTTCGCCTTGGAGGATACGGTAGATTTCATCGACGCTGAGCTGGCCGTGGCTGTGGATCAAGCGATCTTCTTCGGTGTCTGATATTTGGTCCTTGCCGAGCAGTTGATTGAGTCCGTCGAGAAAGCCCTCGTGGCGGACCGGTGGGGAAAGCACCGGTGGTGGCGCGGTCTGCTGCAGCTGTTCCGGACCGAGGCGAACTCCCAATATCTCTTCCACGAACGGAAGGAATCGCGGCAAGGGCGGTCCCGCCAGCGGATAGCGCGTGCCCGTGACGCGAACGCTGCGGTCGTCGCAGAACTCAAAGCGGGTGTCGCTATAGCCCCACAGATGAGGAACGCGTTCTCCGGGGGCCGGGTCGTACGAGCGGTCAGCCGGGGCCGTCGCCGTGCGGCTCGACCCGGAATGAGGTGGGGCGGAGGAAGTTTTCATCATGACGAGAGGTTATGGCACGAAGGGTGGTTCAAGTCGAGCCGTCCCGGTGTTCTGTTCGCGACGTCCTTGTTTTTAAGTCTACCGACGATTCATCCAAGCTGCGGACGGCGGCTTCCGCATCACGGCAGATCATTTTGGCAACGTCGGAGATTCTCTTGCGGTCGAGCTGCCGTAGGTAAGGTTCAGCCCGCAGAAGCGGCCCGAAGCGGACGCTTACGGGGTGGCTTTTGATGATGGTTTTGCCCTTCGGGAGCGCTTTCGCCGCCCCCTTGATATGTACGGGCAGTATGGGTGCACCGGATGCGAGCGCGAGCAGTCCGAGCGTTCTCTTGAAGGGACGCATCCGTCCGTCCACGCTGCGCGAGCCTTCCGGGTAAAATATGAGCGAGTGGCCGAACCGAAGGACGGCGACTGGAAGTCCCAGCGCGCGGGGAATGCTGTGGGCGAAACGGTCGAACGGGATGGCACCGAGAGAGGCACTGAGTAGCCATGCGATTATGCGGCTGCGGTACCAGTAATCAGCCGCTGCCGTGGGGTGGGTGGTCGCGGCCAGCGGCCCGAGTGCGGTGAGAAGGACACCTGTATCGACGTGGCTGCTATGGTTGGCAATGAGGATGAACGGGCCGCGCGAGGGGAGGTGCTCGCTTCCGAGTTGCTTTAGCGAAAGTCGGCGCTTGCAGATCAAACGTATGACGCCTGCGCCGACGCGTCGCATGCATTCCTTATATTGCGGCGAGGCGAAAGCCTCGACTCGGTCGGGGCCGCACTGGCGAATTCTCGTCAGCAATCGTTCCGCACGGCGCCAGTCGACGGAAACGGCTCTTGCGTCGGGCTCAACCGGGTTAGCAGCGGAGGTGTTGCCGGGTGATTCCGCGGGGATCGACGATAGAGGTGTCCGTGCGGTCGCTGCCGTTTGTAATGCCCGCGGCATGCGCAGCAGGTAGCGCTCAATTCCGGGGAGGTGAATCTCTTGGAAGTACTTTCCCCAGTCGAGATCCCCGACCAAAAACGGCCATCTTTGGCGGTCCGCTTCCGGCAATGCTTCCCACATCGGACGAAGGTTGTGGGTAAGGAAAGTCGGCTGACTTTCCGCATAGGGACCGTAGATGGAGGCGGTGTTTCGAAGCCATTCGAGACGGACGCGCCGTGCTCTGAGGGTAGCGAGGCTGTGGCGCGCGGGGCTTGTGAACTGCAAGGTCCGCAGGATTGCCTCGAGTATTCGCAGCGGCAGCAGATAACGAAAGTCGATCTTGCGAAGAAGGGTCTTGAGCGGCGGGAAGGTGAGCTTGGGCAGTTGTGCGCGGCTGTTCTGGCCGCCGGAATCATTCCGTAACCGCCGCAGCGGTTTTTTTGTGAAGTAATCAACCACATGCGCGTGCATGGCGCGCAGCGTCAGGGGCTTTTCCATGCCGGTGGCGACTTGGTAGACGAAGCTGCCCGGGCCGTGGTGCGTCCATGGAATGGCGGCCAGCAGGGCATTGACGGCGGTATCCACCGGGATTACATCAATCAGCGAGTCCGGATTACCTGGAAACTCGCGCAACTGACCCCGGCCGAAACCGACGATCAGCGGATCTAGCATACGGTAGCCCTCGATCCAGCCCGGCGCGGGCGTGCGGCGTGCGCTCTCGATGATCGACGGGCGCAAAATCAGGCAGGGATGATTGCCCTTGTGGCGGACGATGAGCTGTTCGCCCAATGCCTTGGTGAATGTGTACGTATCCCTCCAGCCACGCCGCCGCGCCCAGCGCATCCCCTCGGCGATTAGCCGGGAGCGCCGCGCGTCACCCGAATGCCTCTTCTTTATGCGGGCAATGCGCTCCCGCAGCGCTTTTATCTCCTCTTCCACGTCGAAAGGCTGGCCGCTGGGCGTCTTTGTCGTATCAAGGGTTGTCTCGAAGACCGGCCCGGCGAGACTGTTCACGTAGCAGGTCGAAATATGGGCGACAAACGGACGAAGCTTCGCGCTTTGCGCAAAACTCAGAATTCGCTGAGGCCCGAGTGTGTTGCTCTGCAGAGCTTCGTCGAGCGGTGCGTCGAAGATCGCCAGCGCTCCGCTGTTGATCACCAAATCGACTTCGCGCCGGATCCGCTGAAGCGAATCGGCATCGAAGGCCAGCTCGTCCCGCGTGAGATCGCCTTCGAAGGGAAAGACCCGCTGCCCTACAAAGTCGTTGAAGTCGGTGCCGTGGCAGGCGCGCAAAGAATCGAAGGCGGAGGACGGCAGGATGTCCTCCGCAAAGACCGTCGAAGCGGAACGCCGCTGCCCCGCGGGATCGACACGTGGACGAATCATGAGGTAGATTCGGCGGATGCCGGGTGCGGTGCGGAGGAGAGCTTCAAGGAGCACTTGGCCGACAAATCCGGTGCCTCCCGTGATAAGAAGCGTTCTTCCGCGGTAATACGCGGATCCTATGGATTCAGACATTTTGAAAATAGATCGTTGTCAGGCACTCGTGAGTTCATGGCGCCAAAGGCCCGCCCGGGAATGACTGGCCTGAAGCTGGCGGATGGGGCATTGGAACCTGTTTTGTGCTCAGTGGTATACGGCTTGGCTTTGGTCTATTGCAAGAAGGCTCGTTCTCTCGCCTCCCGCGGGAGCGAAAACTTTGCCTCGATACCGTCTGACGGAATCCCTTGTCCGCATCTCTCAAGACCGATCTCACAAGCCTGTCCGGCGGCAAGACGGGTGGATTCTACCCGCGTGCAGACAACGGCGCGTTGCCAAGCAGTGCTTTCGTTGGATGAGTGTGCGTGGGTCGGGATAGAAAAAGCCCGGGAAATCTTCGTTTCGCGGGCTTACGGAAAATGGTGGGAGATACTGGAGTTGAACCAGTGACCTCATGCGTGTCATGCATGCGCTCTAACCAACTGAGCTAATCCCCCGTTGAAAGATACGGATGGGAAGGATGCCCGGTGCTCCCCGCAAGCAAAAAGTACAGGAAAGCGCCCTTGCGCCACCGCCTGCAACAGTTTGCGGAAAGGCAGGGTGCGGCCGTGCTTGCTTCCGGCGCGGGCGGAAAACTCGCCCTCCGCGACGGCAATCCATGCCGCGCCCTGAAAGCGTCAACATAATTTAATTATGAGTTAGCTTTGGCGTCAAATAAATTATTTGTGAGTTTAATAAATGGGCATTGTGCAGGTGGTGCAAAGACAGTGGGATGCGGGTGCATCGATGATTTGACAGCGGTCTGCGCGCGGCGTTGGATGACGTCGATGATCCGGTTACCGCGATTTATTTGGGGAACATGGGGTGCTGCGGCGCGGCGTGCCGCTCTTGGCATGGTTGTGCTTTTCGGCGCGTATTTACCGACTGTGCCGGCTGAGGCCGAGGAGCCATTGCGGCCCGTTCGCTTCGAGCGTCCACCTCCGCCGCCGCGGAAGAACGAGATCGAGATCGGCACGCGCTACCTTCTTTCGCCGGATATCTCGGTGCGCGGGCTTGGTGAGATCCCGTTCAACATCGTGGATCAGTCGGAGACGAACCTTCTTATCGGGGTCGAGCGCCGTTTGCAGTATGATGACGGAGTGATCCGGCAGGACTATGAGGGCCGCGAGGTAATTGGGGGCGAAGGGCAGTTGGAGTCGGTTCCCACGATGGACGAGGTTTCGGCGAATTTCGCCTTTTTCAGTGCGGAGCAACTGCGCGACCTCGGTGACGGCGGGACTGGAGTTGCCTTCAGTCGTTTTGCGGCGAGCCCGTCCGAAGCTCGTTTCGCCCATGAAGTTGACAGCAGCGGTTCGGCTGGTTGGGAAATGCGCTACCGGCGCTTTATCGACACGTCGACTCGGTTCGCTTTGCAAGTGGGTTTTGGGTTCAACGGTTTTGATTCTTCCTTTGACGAATCGATCCAAGCGGATCTTCGCGTGGCGGAAGACATTTTCCGCCTCATCGGATCGCTTCCGGACTTTCCGGAGGAAGGGCAGGCCTACTCCGGCACGAGGATACGGGCCGATGACTCGCTCCTGATCAACTGGTCGCCGGAGGAAGGCGAATCCCGCCAGTTTGTGATGGAAGACGATGCAACGGTGCGTTCTTCCGTCGACTTCCGTTCCTCCATCGTTTCCCTGCGGATGGGACCGACCTACGACATGGACCTCTTCGGCCGGATGAGTCTGAACTTCGGGGCGGGGGTAGCCGCAGGGCTGTACTCCTCTAAGTTTTCAGTCTTTGAAACGATGGAGATCGAGGAAGTTCTCTTCATTCCGCAGCGCGAACGAGTCATCACGGCGGACAAAGAGTTCTTCTACGCGGGCTATGTCGACGCCGGCGCTTCCTACCGCATCAACGAGCGGGTGCGTTTTTTCAGCTCGGTGCAGTATCAGGGCGCGGGCGGCGATCACACCCACCGCGGGCAGGATGACCGGACTGTCGAGGTTGACCTTGACTCAATGATCTACGTCAACGCGGGTTTCGGCATCCGCTTCTGAGCGTTCCCTGGTGGCCGCGAGGGGAAACGGTAGAATATCCTTGTAGGGAGCGGTAGCGGTCCGTTGCCTTGCGTTTCGCATTTTATGCTTTTTAGCGGGGACGGCAGTCATGTGATGGCGCACCGGCGGGTTCCGTCAGGCGGGACCGTAGGCGGAATGCGACAACCGTAGAATCCAATGATCGAACGAAAATCCAGTTACGAACGGGACGAACTCATCCTTTGCGGCGAGGGCAGGCTTTTCGAGCCGGGCCACGCGCGGCTTCCTCTGCCGAACATGTTGATGTTCGACCGCATCAGCCACATCGCGGGTGACGACGGTGCCCATGGCAAGGGCTCGGCCTCCGCCGAGTTGGCGGTTCGGCCCGACCTATGGTTTTTCCAATGCCATTTCCGTGATGATCCCGTGATGCCGGGCTGCCTTGGACTCGACGCGCTCTGGCAGCTCGTCGGTTTCTTCCTCACATGGTCTGGTCACCTCGGCAAGGGGCGTGCCCTCGGCGTCGGCGAGGTGAAGTTTGTCGGACAGATTCTTCCCGACAACAAGCGCGTCACCTATCAACTCGATATAAAGCGTGTGCTCTCGGGCCGCCTGAAGATGGCCATTGCGGACGGGCGTGTCTTCGCCGACGAAAAGGAGATCTACACGGCCTCCGGCTTGCGTGTCGGGCTCTTCACCTGAACTGCCCTCTTCCTCTCCCTCTCCCTCTCCCTCTCCCTCTTCCACTTCCATTCCCATGAATCCCAGACGAGTCGTTATCACCGGAGCGGGCATCGTTTCCTGCCTCGGCAATTCCAAGGAGGCGGTCCTCGATTCGCTGCATCACACCCGCTCGGGCATCATCCGCAACGACGACTACGTCGAGCGCGGGCTCCGCAGCCAAGTGGCGGGCAGTGTGCGCGACCGCGACGCCCTCATCCAGTCCATCGACCGCAAGCTCGCCCGCTTCATGGGCGACGCCGCCATGTGGGCGTATGTATCCATGCGCGAGGCGCTCGAACAGAGCGGTCTCGGCGAGGACGACGTCTCTAATCCGCGCACCGGCATCATCGCGGGCAGCGGCGGCGGGTCGCCCCTCAATCAGCGCGAGGGCATCGACCTTCTCCGCGAAAAGGGAATCCGGCGTGTCGGTGCCTTTCGGGTGCCGCGCATCATGTCGAGCACGGTGGCGGCCAACCTCGCCACGGCCTTTCACATCAAGGGCCTCAACTACACCGTGACGAGCGCTTGCTCCACAAGCACGCACTGCATCGGCGCGGCCTACGAGCAGATCGCGTGGGGCAAGCAGGACGTCATCTTCGCGGGCGGCGGGGAGGAGGAAACGACCGAACTGACCCTCTTTTTCGACGCCATGGGCGCGCTCTCGAGTGACTTCAACGACACCCCGGCGACGGCGAGCCGCCCCTTCGACGCCAAGCGCGACGGCTTTGTCGCGGGCGGCGGCGGCGGCATGGTAGTGCTCGAGGAATATGAGCGCGCCAAGGCGCGCGGTGCCGACATCCTCGCTGAGATCGTGGGCTACGGGGCCAATTCCGACGGTGCCGACATGGTTGCGCCAAGCGGGGAGGGCGCGGTGCGTTGCATGCGCATGGCCATGGAGACAGTCGACACCAAGGTCGACTACGTGAACGCACACGGCACAAGTACGCCCGCCGGCGATATCGTCGAACTCAAGGCCCTGCGCGAAGTTTTCGGGCAGGACGTTCCGCCGGTCTCTTCCACAAAGTCGCTCACCGGCCACAGCCTCGGGGCGACAGGGGTGCAGGAGGTGATCTACTGCCTCCTCATGATGCGGCACGGCTTCCTCGCCGCCAGCGCGCACATCGAGGAACTCGATCCCGAGGCGGAAGGCTATCCCATTATCCGCGAAGTGCGGGAAGCGGCCCCGCGCACGGTCCTCACCAACAACTTCGGCTTCGGCGGCACCAACGCCTCACTTGTCCTGCGGACCGTCTGATGGAGCCGCGCAGCTACGCCCTGCCGCTTTACTCGCTTGTCGACAAAGCCAAGGTCGATCCCCGTAGCCCGCAACTTCAGGAGCTGGCCGAGCGTCTCGGCGGCTACCTCGCGGCCAGCTTGGGCATCAATTCGCTCCATGCCCGCGTCGAGTTTGCGGACAAAGAGCCCATGCTCATTCTTCACGGTGTCGAGGCCGCCGCACTGCCCCGCCTCTTCGCCCTCGCCGACGTGCAGCGCACGCAACTGCACGAGTACAACCGCGACGGCGAAGACCAATTCACGCTGCGCCCCTTGGCGGTGAAGCCGGAAGGCGACTGAGCGGCGGCATTCCGGTAATGGCGGCTGTCCGTCGCCGAAATCGCGCTGGCGGGGGCTTGCCGCCACAGTAGCTCTCACGGCGCTGGGGATCAAAGGCAGGGGTCAGCCGAAGGAAGAATGGCAACCTCCGGGGTCCCGCGCCGAAGGTTTTGCGCTGACTTCTGCCCGGTCAAATCGCATCGAGCACTTTGCGCAGGCGGGTGCTGCTCTCGTGCAGGCCGCCGACGCGGCTGGTTTGGAGCCATGCTTCCTCGTGGCGCCCGATGAGGCGGTTGAGGCGGGCGCGCAGGGCGGGGGCGTCGAGGTTGACGCGTCCGGCTTTCCACGCGCGCGCCCGGTCGGCGGCGAAGGCGAGGAGGGCGGCGGCGACATCCGCGCCGTAGCCCGGTACGCGCGGTGAGGCTTCGGCAAGGGCGGACGCTATGTCCCGCAAGGCTTCGGCGGCTTCCTCCAGTTCGTCAGTGCCGAGGGGATCAACGTGGCGCGGCAGTTCTCCGGCGTCGGCAAAAAGCACCTTGTCGAGCGGGCTGCCGTTGCGGGTTTGGTGCCGGAAGCGGCCTGCAATCTCGCCGAGTGCGACGAGCGCTTCGGCGGCGCGGTCGGCGGAGCTTCCCGAAAAGAGCCCCCGCAGGAAGCGGTTCACGCCCGCAGCAGGATCCGCCCCCGGATTCCATGCGAGGCCTGCGCCGTGGGCGAGGGCGGGCAGGGTGGCGGCATAGGGCTGGTGGTGCCCGCCGTCGCCCCATGTTGTGATGAGCAG
>SKLD01000171.1 GCA_007123395.1 Opitutales bacterium | reverse complement strand
TTTCGGGCCACAGTGCGTGGTCGCTCCGCTCGAACCGCCGCGCGTCATCCAGCCGGCCCCCGCCCACGCCCTGGACGATCCCGGTGCGCTCGACGCCGCCCTCGCTTCCCTGCGCCGCCGCCTCCCGGATGCGCCCCTCGAAGGGCTCCTCCTCCCGGTTGCCGCCGATACAAGCACCGCACATCTCGCCGCGCTTGGAGACACGGTACGCAAACACGCGGCCTTCTGCGTCTGGGATGTCTCCGCCCTGCCCCTTCCCGCCGCCGAGGCCGTCGGGGCATCCGCCCGCGCGGGCGACATGCTTCTCACCCGCGCCGACGACGGTGAACCAGACCGGATCTCACGCCTTCTGCACGCGGCGGAACACGGGGGCCTCTTTGCCGCCCTCGACCTGCCGCCCGAAGATCTCCCGGCCCTCGCCGACATTCTTGCCCCGCACGCGAAGCGGCTTTGCTTCACCCTCTCCTCTCCGCCCTCCGGCGGCGACGTCCACCCGCTCGGCGCCTATCGCCAGCTCGCCGAAACCCTCGACAGCCTCGGCCTGCGGGCACCGCTCTGGATCCGCGCCACGGGGGCCAACGCCATCCATCCGCAGCCGTGGTTCGGCGACCAGCTCCTCGAAGCCAGTCTCCTCGCCGGGCCGCTCCTTTGCGACGGACTCGGCGACATCCTCAGCGTCGAGACGGTGCCCGACCCGGCGCAATCCCTTGCCCTCGCCTACAACATCCTGCAGGGCGCGCGGGCGCGCACGACCAAGACGGAATATGTTGCCTGCCCGAGCTGCGGACGCACCCTCTTTGACCTGCAATCGACGACGCAGCGGATACGCGCCGCCACCGGCCACCTCAAGGGCGTAACGATCGCCGTCATGGGCTGCATCGTCAACGGACCCGGCGAGATGGCCGACGCCGACTTCGGCTACGTCGGCGGCTCACCCGGAAAGATCAACCTCTACGTTGGAAAGACCTGCGTCAAAGTCCACATTCCCGCCGAAGACGCCGTCGACGAACTCATCCAGCTTATCAAAGACAACAACCGCTGGATCGATCCGCCCGCAAACGGAGACACCCACGCTTGAGTTGCTTTCGCGCGCGGACAAGTTGCTAACGAACCGGTGAAAGATCCGGTATCCAGCACATCCATCCGGTTACGGCGGGCTCCGCCCCGGCAGCCGGGATCACACTCCGCCGCAGCAGTCCATGCGGCCTCAATCATACAGGAGCGGGTCGGTGCCGCATCCTACAATTAGGGGTTGATGGAATTTGAGGCGCTGCCAATTTCCGGGACAACGTCACAAGGAACAATATAAACCGTTAACCCAAAACCAACCAATATGAAAAAACGAAATACTATCTTCATTCCCATTATTGTCTCGATGTGCGCAGCGGTTGCGGCCCAAGCGAATGTCTTCAACTTATTCTCGAACGCCGGCGATCAAGGTGTTTTCGGCGGCGGCGGCACGGCCGAAACCACTCCCATTCCGGATCCGCTGGAGGGTTCGGGCTGGGGAGTGATGAGCGATTCCGGCTTGGACGGCGATGCGCTGAGATTTTGGGACACGGACAGTTCCCGCGCCACGCTTCGGTTCCACGCGACTTTTGATTCAGGCGTGCAGTTCAATTTTGATGGTCTGATTGAGTCCGGCGCACCCGAGGGAAGCCAGAACCTATGGCGTCTCGGCAGCCCTACCGCAAGTCTTGCCGGTGGTCTGCAAGCCGTCGTCAATGCTCGCTTAACCTACGACGGCAGAATTGCCTTCGGCTCCGGAAACACCGTCTACGATTCAGTGGACGTCGGTGTCGATACGCCGTTTTCAGTGAACTTAGTTATTAACGCGGCCGCGGAAGGTGGCGACAGTATCACGTATGACCAAGACGGCACCATGGTCAGCCTGCTGCCTCAGCACTTTGCCATGTATGTCAACAACACGCTGATCGGATCTTACGAAGCGGAAATCAAGACAACAGCGGGCATCGGCCGCACTTGGTTCCTAACTGGAGTTGCCGCAGCCGACCCCGGTCCGACAATGCAAATCGACAACTACGAAGTGCGTACCGGAGACAGTATTTCCGCCATACCCGAACCAAAAAGCTACGCGATCATCGCCGCCATCGTCGGCTTAGGACTGGTGTTGCTTCGGCGGCGGCGGTAAACCTGTTTCCGCATCGTTTCATATTTCACGAAGCGGTCCCGCCTCCGCGGCGGGGCCGCTTTTTTCATTCCTCGTCCGTGCGAAAAAGCCCATGACACGAAGAGCCATTGCCATGCAGGTCAGGAAGAGCGTCGCGGACGAGCATGTCCGCTCTCACCAGCCCGTTTGGGTGGGGACTCCTACAATTACGATTCCGGTATTGTGGTCAGCCGAAAGGTCGCCGATACCGTCATGCCCGATTGATTTCCACTCCCTTTAAATGCCGAACCGACGAAAGAATTTCGGGGTCTATTTTTGTTCGAAGGAAAACCGCGACCGCGTCTATAGCGGCGAGGAGCGCATGCGCCTTGCCAAAATGACCCGGGTGTATCCGACGAGGATAGACGAAGCAAATTGGAAAGAACACCGCAGGGCGTTGAGTGAAGCGCGGATGGTCTTCTCGACCTGGGGCGGGCTGAAGCTGAGCCCCCGGTTCCTTGAGGCCATGCCCAATTTGGAAGCTTATTTCTACGCCGCCGGCGACGTTACCGGAATCATGTCGGACGAAGCGTGGGACCGCGGTATCCGGATCTCCTCGGCTAATGAGGCAAACGCGAAGTCCGTCGCGGAATTTGTTCTCGCACAAACCGTTTTCAGTCTCAAGCGGGGCTGGGAATACATGCGCCTGACAAAGACACATAGACCGGATCTGTGGGGTTGCAACAAGCCGGTCGCGGGCACGTACCGGTCGACCCTCGGGCTTCTTTCCATCGGCCAGATTTCCCGGAGATTATGTCACCTCTTGAGGGATTTTGACATCAACATCATCGCCACGGACGACCGTGTCAGTGAAGCGGAGTGCGAATTGCTGGGCATAAAACTGGTCGACCGGGAGACCCTCTTTTCAGAGAGCGACGTGATTTCCATTCACCTATGGAACAACGCTTATCCCAAAGGATTAATCGGACGTGACCTGCTGCGGTTGATGAAGCGAAATGCCACTTTGATCAACACGTCGCGGGGTTGTGTTATCAATCAGCGTGATCTTGAAAGATTTCTGCAAGAGAGGTCTGATGTTTACGCCTGTATTGACGTCACCGATCCGGAGCCGCCGGAGGCGGACTGCACACTATTGCAACTGGACAATGTCGTCCTCACGCCGCACCTCGCCGGGTCGATGGCGAACGAATCGTACCGCTTGGGCCGCTATGTAACCGAAGAAGTGCGACGGTATTTGGACGGCGAACCCCTCCGCGGCGAAGTCACCCGGGAAATGGTGCGGAAGCCTTCCTTTATCAGGGGGCTCCAACATGAACTCGTATGAAAAGACCAAACATCCTGCTCCTCTTCACCGATATGCAACGGGCGGACACAATCCGCGCGCTCGGCAACGAAGTCATCCAAACCCCGGCGCTCGACCGTCTGGTGCGGGAGGGAACGTCGTTCACACGCTGTTACTCACCTTCGCCGGTTTGTGTGCCGGCCCGCTGCAGCATGCATTACGGGATTTACCCGCAGAAAACCGGGGTCTTCGACAACGAGGCAATGATGCCGGACAACGGTCGCTCCCTTCCCGCCCTATTGGCTACCGCCGGATATCGTACGGTAGCTGTCGGCAAATGCCACTTCACCCCGGACGCACAGGCGAAACGCGGCTTTGATGAACGGGTGACGCAGGAAGAGATCGTCAATGACTACGCACGCGACGACTACCGCTCACACCTTGTCCGCCGCGGTCTCAATCCGGCGGAGGCGCATGGCGAACGCGGGCCGATGTACTACATTCCGCAACCTTCGAGATTCCAGAACGGCGATCATCCCACGGAGTGGATCGCGGACCGGAGCATTGAAAAAATCCGGGAGCTTGAGGCGGAGGGAAGCCCATGGTTCATGATGTCGAGTTTCATCCACCCGCATCCCCCGCTCACCCCCCCGACGCCGTGGACGAAGCTTTACCCGCCGGACACAATGCCGGCGCCCTTCAATCCGGAAAACAGGGATGAACTGCTGACCTACGTCAATCACGCGCAAAACCGCTTCAAGTGGCGGGACAACGGACGGGACAGAAATCTCGAGCGGATGATCCAGTCCTATTACTATGCCACGATCTCTTATGTCGATTACCAAATCGGCCGGATGCTCAGGGAACTCGAAGACCGAGGTATCCTCGACGATACTTTGATCCTTTTCAGTTCCGACCACGGCGAATACCTCGGCGACTACGGCTGCTACGGCAAACGCAGCATGCACGACGCATCGGCGCGCGTGCCTTTCATCGTTCGTCAGCCCGGCGTGTTCCCGGCCGACAAACGAATCGACGAGCCGACGAGCCTTGTCGATGTGCTGCCTACCATGCTTGCTGCCGCAGGCGCGGAGGCGGACGACTGCGACGGGGTTGCCCTGCAAACGGTGGCGGCGGGACGGAGCGACCGTCAATTCGTCTACTCCCAGTTCGGCAAGGGCCGCCGGGCGATCTATTTGATCGCTTCGGTTGAGTGGAAATACATCTACTCCGCCGGGGATGGAAAGGAACTATTGTTCGCACGAAGCGACGTTCCGGCGGAGGGTGTAAACCGGATCGAAGACGCATCGGCCGAGGCCGCTCACCGCGAGTTGAAAGCCGCCCTCCTGCAATACCTCCACAGCGAGGGGGATGACGAGGCCGTCGAAGCCGACGAAACGGCGCTGCGCTGGCGGGATCATCCGCCCCTGAATATGGATTACCTGCGTTCGGACCCCGACGCCGGATTGCTTTACCAGGATGAGGCTGCAGGGTTGCCGGAAAACATCCGCGGCTACGCCATTCCCCGCCAACCGGGCGCGGCTGCGAAAGTCAACCCACTCAATAGCGGCCCGGTGTAATTGCTTCACACGGAGCAACCATGCAATGAAACCCGCCATCAACCTCATCGGAAAGGGTCTGACCGATCCGCATATCAAGATTTTCGACGACACGGCCTACCTCTTCGCCTCACGTGATGCTTCGCCGGAAAACAACCGGTTTGTCATGCCGGACTGGCAGATCTGGGCATCCGACGATCTCTTGCACTGGACGCACGTCTACACGCTTCGACCGGAGGACACCTACATCGGAAGAAAGTTCGACGGTTGTTGGGCGACGGATGCCGTGAAGAAGGACAGTATGTTCTACTGGGCCTTCTCGGAAGTGGACCAGACGAACGACCTGCATCAGATCGGTGTCGTCCGCGCTTCGAATCCGGCAGGTCCATGGGAGGACTATCTCGGGGGCCCGTTGGTGCCCGACAAGAGTGTCGGCACGGCGGCCTACGACCCCTGTTTCTTCACCGATGAAGACGGGGACGTCTACATCCTTTTCGGCGTCTGGAAATACTACATCGCCAAAATGAGCGATGACATGCGCTCGCTTGCCGAGCCGCCAAGACCGATCGAAATTCTCCACGCGGAGGGCCCCTACGGCAAAGGCAAGACAGACGATAAAGTTTTTCTGCACAAGCGCGGCGATCTACATTACCTCTCTTGGGGCGCTTACTACGCCGTCTCGAAACACCTCCACGGCCCCTACAAATACCGCGGATGCATCGTCTCCCCGGAGCTTTTGGACGAGGCCTTTCGCGGAAGCACGTGGCCACACGGCCCGACGCAGGGACGGCACGGATCGTTCTTCGAGTGGCGCGGGCAATGGTATTTCGCCTACTGCGAAATGTGCTTCTCCGGTAACCGTTACTTCCGTGACTTTTGGATCAGCAAGGTCGAATACGGAGAGGACGGCAGTATCCTCCCCTTACGAATGAGTCTGAACGCAGTGACCACGCCGTCAACGCCGTGTAATGGAAATTAAACTAAAGAAATGCAACCCATCCTCCGGATCACCCTTCATGAAAATTAAGTTTCTCAACCCGCGGATTCTCCGCCTCGTTTTTCTGGCGGCGCTACCGCATGCAGGCGGGACGGCGATCACGTCCCCCGCCCATATTTACGAAACGCTGGACCAAGTCTACGCATGGCAGGCGGAACGCTTGGAACCGCACCGCAATCAGAGCATTATCGGATGGAAACACGCTACATTTTATACCGGCGTGATGGAATTGTACCGCGCCACCGGCAGGAGTGAATACATCGATCTGCTCAGGGAGATCGCGGAGGACCATAGTTGGAGAATGTTGACGGTGAATCAACTCCAGTGGCGGCACGCGGACAACCACCTCATCGGCGAGACCTACATCAATCTTTTCCTTGAGGACGCGGACGCCTCTCCCATCCGGCTCATGCACGTCAACCAGATCTTCAGCAACATGATCGCGCAGCCGATTCCCGGCAGGCAAATCTACAACTGGTGTGACGCCCTCTTTATGTCGCCGCCGGTTTGGGCGCAGTTGGCCGCCTTACGTGAAGATGATGTCTACCTGCGGGAACTGGACGATCTCTGGTGGGATGCGACGGACTTTCTCTATGATCCCGAACACCGTCTCTATTTTCGGGATGCGGACTACTTCAACGCTCTC
>SKLD01000275.1 GCA_007123395.1 Opitutales bacterium | reverse complement strand
GCGATGACGGCCAAATCGTGCGGGTCCCCCCGAGAGGCATCGTCTTGCGCGCCTCCACCGACCACCTCGCGACAGACGACACCGTTATCGTCCGCGCCGTCCGGCTCATCCGGCAGGAGGCGTGCGCGGGTCTGACCGTGGGGGAATTGTGCCGACAGCTCGGTATGGGACGGCGGGCCTTCGAAAAGCGTTTCCGGAGTGTCCTCGGGAAGAGTCCAGACGCGGAGATCCGGCGCACCCGCATGGAGCGTGCGGCCCACCTCCTTGCGTCCACACGGCTTTCGGTTGAGCAGGTGGCGGAGACCTGCGGATTCGCGGATGCCTTCTACTTTTCGACGGCGTTCCGCAAAGCACACGGTTTGAGTCCGCGCGAATGGCGGCGGCGTCCCGCTTGAAGGCAAACCTTTGCACATCTCCGCAATTCAGTCGGCCCAGCGGTGGGGTTGGAGGAGGGCGGGGTCGGGTTCGTCGGTCTCGGCATAGTAGACGGCCATGCGGAGGCTGAAGAGGCGCTCCCGCGCGGTGTTCTCGCGCAAATTCTGGATTTCCTCGAAGAGGGCCTCGGGGGAGCGCCCGCGCAGCTCTTCGACATGGCCCATGCCGATGTCGAGGAGGTCGCGCACGACCTCGAGCCGGATGCCGGGAATGCGGTTGAGCGGAGAGTGAAGGGCCTCGTAGTCGACCTTCTTTTTCCGGCGGTTCGGCGGTTGGAATTCTTCGAACATGCTTTTCCGTATGGCGATGCGGCAAAGGGGTAGCGGATCGGCGGAAGAGGGCAAGCCGGGCTTTGTACTCTTAGTCCGTTTTCGTTTCGGCGGGCGGTGCGACATCTTCCCGCCGGTGGCGCAGGTGTGACGCGAAGGTGTGACAGAATTGCCCGTTATGAGGAGGGGTTTTGGCGGCGGAATTGGGCTCAGGATATTCCTTAGATTTACAAGTCGTTTTTATTCAGTAATTTGCGATGGAATGCAATCATCTTGGCAGCGTCTGTGCTTATTGATGGCACGATGAGCAAAATCATTGGAATTGATTTGGGAACGACAAACTCCTGCATGGCAGTCATGGAGGGCGGCGAGCCTGTGGTGATCCCCAACAGCGAGGGGGCGCGCACAACGCCGTCGGTCGTTGCTTTCGCGAAAAACGGGGAACGGCTCGTCGGCCAAGCGGCCAAGCGCCAGGCGGTGACCAACCCGCAAAACACGATTTTTTCCGCCAAGCGCCTCATCGGGCGCAAGTTCTCTGAGATTCAGGAGGAAGCGAAGAATCTCCCGTATTCGGTTGTCGAAGGAAAGGGCAGCGACGCATGGGTGGAGGTCGTGGAAAGCGGCGAGAAGAAACAGCTCCCGCCCGAGCAGATTAGCTCGATGGTGCTCGCCAAGATGAAGGCGGATGCCGAGGCTTATCTCGGAGAGCCCGTGACAAAGGCGGTCATCACGGTGCCCGCGTATTTCAACGACTCGCAGCGCCAGGCAACGAAAGACGCCGGGATGATCGCGGGCCTTGAGGTGCTGCGCATCATCAACGAACCCACCGCCGCATCTTTAGCCTACGGTCTCGACAAGAAGAACGACGAAATGATCGCCGTCTACGACCTCGGTGGCGGCACCTACGATATTTCGATCCTCGAAATCGGCGACGGCGTCTTCGAGGTCAAGGCGACCAATGGCGACACCCACCTCGGCGGTGATAACTGGGACCAAGCGATCATTCAGTGGCTGATTGATGACTTCCGCCGCGAGAACGGGATTGACTTGTCGACGGACAAGATGGCTCTCCAGCGTCTCCGGGAAGAGTCCGAGAAAGCGAAAATTGCTCTCAGCTCGTCGCAGTCCACGGATATCAACCTGCCCTTTATCACGGCCGACGCGTCCGGCCCGAAGCACCTCAACATCTCACTTTCCCGCTCAAAGCTGGAGCAGATTTGCGACGACCTCTTTCAGCGCACCGTCGCCCCCTTCGAGGCCTGCCTCAAGGACGCCGGCGTCTCCGCCTCCGAGATCGGCAATCTCGTCCTCGTTGGAGGGATGACCCGCATGCCAAAGGTCGTTGAAGTGGCCCGAAAGCTCGCGGGCAAAGAGCCGAACAAGGGCGTCAATCCGGACGAGGTCGTGGCCATCGGCGCGGCCATCCAAGGGGCTGTTCTCGCGGGCGACGTGAAGGACGTGCTTCTTCTCGACGTCACGCCGCTCACCCTCGCCATTGAGACGGCTGGTGGTGTTGCCACGGCCATGATCGACCGCAACACAACGATCCCGACGAAGAAGAGCCAAGTTTTCTCGACCTACGCCGACAGCCAAACGGCTGTCGACATCAAGGTGCTCCAAGGCGAACGGCCCATGGCCGACGACAACAAGCTCCTTGGCAATTTCCGCCTCGACGGCATCCCGCCGGCGCCGCGCGGAACGCCGCAGATCGAAGTCACGTTTGATATCGACGCCAACGGCATCCTCCATGTCTCGGCCAAGGATAAGGGCACGGGCAAAGAGCAGAAAATCACGATCACCAACGCCTCCGGTCTCAATGAAGAAGAGATTGAGAAGATGAAGCAGGACGCCGAGCGCAATGCCGAGGCTGACAAAAAGGCCAAGGAGCGCGTGGAGGTTCGCAACCAGCTCGACAACGTCGTCTTCACGACGGAAAAGTTGCTTAAGGAGAGCGGGGATAAGTTCGCCGAGGCTGACAAGACGCTCATCCAAGGGCTTGTCGACAAGGGTAAGCAGGCTCTTGAAAAGGGCGATCTCGAAGAGATGAAGAAGGCCGTCGAGGATCTCACCAACAATCCGGAAATGCAGCAGGCTATCGCCAAACTCTACCAGCAGGAAAGCGGGGCGGCAGCCGGGGCGGCCGGTCCGCAACCGGGTCCCGGAGGCCCGCAGCCCTCCGCGCAGGACGCATCTTCCGGCGGCAAGGATGACGATGTCGTCGACGCCGAGGTGGAAGACGTGACCGACGAGAAGAAATCCTGAGAGAACATCATTTTTCCAACCAAACCTTCACAGACAAACAACCTGTAAAAAACACCAAAATAAACAATGGCAACTGAAGTGAAAATCAAGCCGCTCGGTGACCGCGTGCTCGTCAAGCCCGTGGAAACCGACGAAGAAGTCAAAGGCGGGATCATCATCCCCGACTCCGCGAAGGAAAAGCCGACTACGGCCGAAGTGCTCGCTCTGGGCACCGGCAAGAAGGACGGCGAAGACTATACCTTCACGGTCAAGGTCGGTGACAAGGTGATCATCAGCAAATACGGCGGTACGACCGTAAAGTTCGAGGACGAAGAGTATACGATCCTCCGCGAGGATGACATCCTCGGCATCGTCGGCTGACAAAAGCAATGTCGCCTTACAATAACCAATAATCAATTAGTTTAGAAGATATGGCTAAGCAAATCAAATTCGACGAAGACGCGCGGAAGAAGCTTCTCTCCGGCGTGGAGACATTGGCCCGTGCGGTCAAGGTGACCCTCGGTCCCAAGGGCCGCAATGTGGTCATCGATAAAAAATTCGGCAGCCCGACCGTCACGAAAGACGGTGTTTCGGTCGCCAAGGAGATCGAACTGAAGGATCCCTTTGAGAACATGGGGGCCCAGATGGTCAAGGAAGTGGCGACAAAGACCAGCGACAACGCGGGCGACGGCACGACCACGGCCACGGTTCTGGCCGAGGCGATCTACCGCAGTGGTCTCAAGCATGTCACCTCCGGAGCGAACCCCGTTTTCATCAAGCGCGGTATCGACAAGGCGGTGAATGTCGCGGTGGAAGCGATCAAAAAGCAGTCCATTCCGGTGACGGACCGCGAAGGCGTGAAGAATGTCGCCACGGTTTCCGCCAACTGGGAAGAGGAGATCGGCGAGATCATTGCTGACGCGATGGACAAGGTGGGCAAGGACGGCACGATCACCGTCGAGGAAGCCAAGGGTATCGAAACCACGCTCGACGTTGTCGAGGGTATGCAGTTCGACAAGGGCTACCTCAGTCCCTATTTCGCGACGAACCAAGAGGCCATGGAAGCCGTCCTCGAAGACGCCTACATCCTCATTCACGAGAAGAAGATCTCGAATCTCAACGATCTCCTTCCGCTCCTGCAGAAGGTGGCGCAGAGCGGCAAGCCGTTCCTCCTCATCGCCGAGGATGTGGAGGGCGAAGCACTCGCCACGCTCGTCGTCAACAAGCTGCGCGGCATGCTCAACGTCTGCGCCGTCAAGGCCCCCGGCTTCGGCGACCGCCGCAAGGAGATGCTCAAGGACATCGCCGTCCTCACCGGCGGGAAGTGCATCACCGACGACCTTGGCATCAAGCTCGAGAATCTCGAACTCACCGACCTCGGCCGCGCCAAGCGTATCACCGTGGACAAGGAGAACACCACGATCGTGGAAGGCGGCGGCGCCGCCTCCGACATCCAGGGCCGCGTGAAGCAAATCCGCCGCCAGATCGAGGAGACGACCTCCGACTACGACCGCGAGAAGCTCCAAGAGCGCCTCGCGAAGCTCGCCGGCGGTGTGGCCGTCATCAACGTCGGTGCCGCCACCGAGACTGAGATGAAGGAAAAGAAGGCCCGCGTCGAAGACGCTCTCCACGCCACCCGCGCCGCCGTTGAGGAAGGTATCGTGGCGGGCGGCGGTGTCTCGCTCCTTCGCACCCGCAAGGAAGTCGACGCCCTCAAGCTCGAAGGCGATGAAGCCATTGGCGGTCGCCTCGTATCCTACGCCGTGGAAACGCCGTTGCGCCAACTCTGCGTCAACGCCGGCGTCGAGGGAAGCCTCGTCGTGCAAGAGGTTCTTTCCAAGGAAGGAAACGAAGGCTACAACGTCGTCAGCGGAAAGTACGAGGATCTGGTCAAGGCGGGCGTTGTCGACCCCGCCAAGGTGACTCGCAGCGCGCTGCAATACGCCGCCAGCGTGGCCGGCTTGCTCCTCACCACCGAAGCTCTCGTCGCCGACCTCCCGGAAGAAAAGAAGGATGGCCCGGGCGGCGGTGACATGGGCGGCATGGGCGGCATGGGCGGCATGATGTAAGGACGTTTCGCCCACCGTACTTTTAAGAATACGGATTCAAAGGCCCCGCCGCACCCGCGGCGGGGCTTTTTTGTCCCCCGGTCGAATCTGCGGGGCAGATTCGCTACGTAGCGACGGAGCCGCGCCTCCGTCGAGCCCCCGTCCATGCCCCGGCGGCCCCGCGGAAGGAACCCGTCCATGGCAATACCGCCGGTCCCCCGGTCGAATCTGCGGGGCAGATTCGGCGGGGCTACGTTATTGGAAGGGATGGGTTCGTTTTGTCCGTTCCTCCGGGTCGCGGGGCGGTCTCCGCGAAGCAAAGGGAAGGTTGAGAAGTTTTGACCTTTGGCGCGTTTCTGTTGTGCTGGCGGCGTGGTGTGTGGATTTTCCATGGGCGGGGCGATGCCCGGTCGACGGGTCGGCCGCAAGCGCATCGGTTGGTTCCGGGCGGCGTTTTGTTTTGGCGGGTTGGCCTGTGCCGCCGGCGCCGTTGTCCCCTTGCGTCCGCCGATCAATGCATGGCACGCGCCCGTTCCGGCGGATTGGCCGCCCTTTGCCGCAGTTTGGGAAGAGGTGGCCGGGGAGGCGGGCGAAGCGCCCGATTCCGGGAGCGCATGGAAGCTGGTTTGGCTGTTGGAGGAGAGCGGCACCCAAAGAACGGAGGTTGCGGCGTGGTTGGACGCATGGGAGGCGGAATCGCCTTCGGTTCCCGCGGCGCTGCGCGGGCGGGTTGCGCGTGAGCGCATGCACGCGATGACCGGGCGCACCGAAGGGCTTGCTGCCCTTGCGGAAGAGGCCGTGGGAGACGCGTTTGCGTCGGGCCTCGCGGCGTTGCTCACGGGGGACGGGCTGGCGGCGACGGAAGTTTGGGACACGGCGTTCGAGCGGTATCTGGAGGCGTGGCGGCTTTTCGCGGATGCGGAAGCGGCGGACTGGAAGCTGCTCGCGTTGGACCGGATGGTTTCCGTGTTGCTTGAGGTCGACTTGGTGGCGGAGGCGGAGCTTTGGTTGGAAAAGCATCAGGCAGTGGCGGAGCTTTTGGGAGATTCCGCAAGCAGAGCACTCCATGCCTTCCGGCGGGGCATGGTGCAAATCTGGTCGGGCAATTACCCGGCGGCGAGAGAGATCGCTGATGAAGCTCTGGGGTGGATTCGCGGCGGCACGGCTCACCGGGTGCATTTACAACTGGCGGGGTTGCGGGGCTGGGCGCTCTTGAAGGAGGGTGCCGCGCACCGCGCCGCCGCGCAGCTTGAGGCGGCTCTGTGGACGGCGCGGCAGCAGGGATTGGATTGTTGTCAGCCGCATTTGCTCATCGCTTGTGCGCAGGCCAGTGTCCTTCGCGGCGATATCGCGGAGGCGCGCCGGTTACGCCGTGAGGCGGCTGCTGTTTTGCGCGGTAAAGGGCACCGCCTTGGTTATTCCAGAGCGCATCTCAGCATCGGTCAAGCGGCTGTTCGCGCGGGGCAATTCGAGTTTGCCCGCACCGAGCTGGAGGTGGCTGCGTCGTCTCTGCGTGCGGCGGGCGCGGTACGTTTTTCGCAGCGGCTTCACCTTGCCTTTGCCGCAGTTTATGCAAGAGAGGGTGAATTTGAGCGGGCATGGAAGCAATCGGTGCGGGCGCGGCGGGCGGAGCGCG
>SKLD01000540.1 GCA_007123395.1 Opitutales bacterium | reverse complement strand
TCGGCCGAAGACACTCTTGCGGCGCTCGGTGATCCCGTGGTCGAGGTTCTCAGCCGTTCGGAAGTGGTCCACGCCGTGCGGCACCGGCGGAGCGGGACGATTTTTGCCGCTTTCTTCGCGGCAGCGGAACTGCACTACGGTGAAGGCCGCGTCCTTCGGGCCGACGGGCCCTCCCTTGTCTTGCTGCGCGAAGTCGGGGAAGAAACGGTCGCAACCGTTGTCGATCCTACTTATGCGCGGACTACCGGCAGTTTGCGGCTGAGCCGTGGCACCGACGAAATTTCCGAAGATTCGGCGGACTGGGTTTTCGACTTTCCGGACGGCGAGTTCACCGGATTCTCCCTGACCCATCGCTTCCGCACCCGGAAATGAATCATGCAGTGGACACTGAATTGCTCATGCTCTGTGCCCGCTTGGCCTCTCGGGAGGTCTATGGATTGTCGCATCCGGTCACAAAGGTGACGGTCCGCGTTGGAATTGAAGGAAAAATCAGAAAATTACCAAAAGTGATCATTTCGCGCTTGCCTTGCGCTCCCCGTTTGTGTCACTATTGTTGTTCTTGAAGGAAAATTAACCAAAGGAATCATCATGACAGCATGGAAACTACTCGGTATTACTTGCATCGTTGCCCCGCTGACGGCGTCGGCATCGATTTTTTTCACAGACTTCGAATTGGACGCGGTGGGCGCGACCACGGCGGCGGGCCAAGTCGGAGGGTTCTTCGCGGATCGTCCCGGAGGAATTGTCCGCGACAGCTCGACCGTCGCGCCTTTCGGACCTGACAACCAATACTTGGAGTTCTCAGGAGTGAACTCACGGGCTATCGTCTCCGCGGCTACCGTTTCTGACTTTGCCGGTGCCCTTGTCGAAGTGTCCGTCGATTTTTTTGATGCAGGCACCGGGACAGCCGGTTTTGGAACTCGTTTTGGGCTTGGCACCGGAGAGTTTCCCGACACTCCGGATTTAAATGCTCCTGGAAGCTTGTTTTCAATTCGTTTCCGCACCAGCGACCAGACAGTAAACATTGATGCGAACACAAGTGTGGTTTCCGGATCGATTGGCGGTTACAGCGTGGAAACAGCATACCGTGTACAGTATATATTCAATTTAACATCGGAGGACCAGGTGGTATCAACGCTGGACGGCAATTCAGTGAGCTTGGAGCCCATGCAGGCGGCATTCGGCATGCAGGAGTTGGCAACCGGGAATTTCTCCAATATTGCCGTGCTTGCCTCCTCAGGGACGGTGAATACTCACATCGGTCTTGTCTTTCGCAACTTCTCCGGCGATGAGACCATCGCATATTATGACAATCTGTCCGTCATCCCCGAGCCGACGACCTATGCGGCGATCTTTGGTCTGGCGGCCTTGTCACTTCTGCTCGTGCGTCGGCGTTTGAGCGCCCGCGCGGATCGTTAGTCAATTCCCGAGGGTGGACGGCGGCGAAACCATTCTGACGAATACCGCCGGCCATCTTCCGTATTAATTTGAACTTCAACTCCAAAAAAAGGAAAAATAAACTGATGAAAACAATGATCATCTGCACTTCGTTTGCGCTGCTCCTGCCCCTTGGCTTGGCAGGCCAGTCGCAAATCTTCGCAACGGACTTTGAATCCGATTTCGTGGGCGCGACAACGGCGGCCAATCCAAGTGATGTAGCGGGGTTCCGCGGGAACTTTCCCGCCGCCATTGTGCGCGACAGTTCCGACGTGGCTCCGTTTGGGCCAAACAACCAATACCTCCAGTTCGGGGGAGACGGGGTATCCCTGTTTGACGGAACCAATTACAGCGCGCGGGCGATTGTCACGGGAGCACCCTCATCGGCCTACCTCGACACTGTGCTTGGCATCTCCTTCAAGTTCCATGAAACGACACCGAACTCCTGGGGCACGCACATTGGCGTGGGCACGGGTGCCAATCCGTGGCAACCGGAATTGAACGCGGGCGCGGGGATGTTTGCCCTGTCCTTCCGCGACGGCGCGGTGACGCTGGGCGCAAACACCGCCGTGGCGTCCGGGGATCTTCCCGCCTACAGCAAAGGACAGAACTACGAGATCATCTATTACATGAACTGGACCGGTGCGGCGGAAACGGTGCCGGCGCCGGACGGGAGCATGCTGATGCTCGACAACAAACAGATCGGCTTTTGGATGCGGGATCTGGGCTCCGATACCCTCACAGGCACGGTCGTCCTGAATTCCTCTTTCGGGGACCCATCCGACAGCATTTCGCTCGTCTTCCGTAACTTCAGTTCGACGCTCGCGAACCAGAATGTCGTCTACATCGATGACCTTGCGTTCACCGTCATACCGGAGCCTTCCACCTATGCCGCTCTCCTTGGGCTTGGTGTGCTGGCGTTGGCCTTGGCGCGGCGGCGGGCGCGAGGGGCCTGAGTAGGTCCGGGCTCCACGCAAGTTTTCGGGGCGCGGACGGGATTGATTCCCTGTCCGCGCCCCCTTGACGCCCAGCGGCTCTTTTGCTTTTATACTCTATAGGTATCCTGACACCTGAATTCGATGACCCTCCGCGTCCTTAGTGGCATTGTTGCCGCCTTGATTTGCGTCTCCTTGCAAGGACCGCTGCATGGAGCGACCTCTCCTTCCACTTGGCAAACGTTGCAGGATCGTCTCTTTGATCGCTACCTCGATGCCGGGCCTCCCGCCGCCGAGGTCGGGCAGGTGTTGTCCGTCATGGACGAAGACGGACAGTTCACCGACCTTGACTATGAGGATACGCCCTTGGCGGATTTTCGGGATCACCTGTCGCGGGTCAGCCTCCTCTTTACCGCTTATTACCGCAGCGGAACGGTTTACCATGGTGATGCCGATATTTTCGCAGCGGGCGCAGTGGCCTTGGAATGGTGGCTGCGTGAGGATTATCGTGATCCAAATTGGTGGCATACGTATATCGGCTTCCCGGCCCGCCTCGCCCGTGTTACTCCTATCGCCGGGAGAGATCTGCGTGCCGATTTTCCGGAAGTCTACACGCTCTTGATTGCCTATCACCGGCGGGTGCTCGACTACCTGCGGGGGAACCCCATGGGCGGGGGCGCGAATCTTTCCGACATGGGCTATTTCTCTCTCCTCGGTGCCGTGGTCGATGAGGACGAAGCGTGGGTGCGGGCGCTCATCGCGGAAAGCTTCGATCCGGCCATTCGAGTTCTCGGTAAAGACGACGAATTCGAGGGTTGGCAGGTCGATGCCTCCATGCACGCGCACGGTCCGCAGTTGCACAATGCAACGTATGGATATGCCTTGATGAATTCCGCGACACGTGCCGTGCGTCTCCTCTTTGGCACCGCGTTCGATTTGGGTGAAGAGGTGGTGGAGTTACTCCAATGGCAGCTTCTTGAGGGCGTTCAGCGCATGACCTATGGCAATTGGTTCGACTACAACGCCACGGGGCGGGGCATTTCGCGCCCGTCGTCTCCGCGCTTCGCGTCCGGGTTTGCCAACATCGTTCCTTTCATCCTGGAAATGGATCCGTCGCGCCCGGAGGCTTTGCAGGCATTCCGGGAGCGTGTCCTCAACGGAGGCCCGACGCCCGGAAACACCTTCCACGGCGCGCAGGCCTTTTACCGTAGTGATTTCCTCACACGTGTGCAGCGAAATGCCTATACGTCGGTCAGGATGGTCTCGAACCGAACGATCCGCAATGAAATGGGAAACGATGAGGGTCGGAAAAACCGCTATTTCGGCGATGGGGTGCATCTTACGCTTATCCATGGAGATGAATACGACACCGCACCGGTTCTCTGGGACTACGCCCGAATACCGGGCGTGACCGCCCGCCAGGTTTCCAATCTCCGCCCGAACAACATCTGGGGAGAGCGCGGCCGCGCCTCCTATGCGGGAAGCCTCACGAACGGGAACCGCGGGCTCGCCGCGATGGTGAAGGATTTCGACGGGATGCGGGGCCGGAAGTCGTGGTTTCTCACACGTGGGGGGACCGCTGCGCTCGGCAGTGGCATTGGCGTCGTTCACCCCAGTCTCCGTGATGACGTCTTCACATCGGTCAACCAAACGCAGTATGAGGGTGGCGTCTGGATTGTTCCAGCCGGTGAAGACGGGGAAGAGGTGGCATTGCCTTTTGAACGGGATCTGGAGGGCGAGGCCGTTGTCTGGCACCGGGGAATCGGGTATTATTTTTTCCCGGAAAACGGGACAATCCGCGTGAAGGCAAGCACGGTCTCCGCCAATTGGTCGGAAGTCGGGGTGTCAGAGGGCGAGGTCACTGGAGATATGTTTTCCCTGTATCTGGATCACGGCAGCATTCCGCAGGATGCAGGATACGCCTACATGATTTCACCATGGGTTTCGCCCGCAGGCGCCCATGCTGTTTTGGATCAGCCCCCGGTTGAAATCCTCTCGCGCGACAGCATGGTTCACGCGGTCGAGGAGGTCCGGTGTGGAACCATCTACGCCGCCTTTTGGGAAGCGGGTGAATTGGTAGTCGATGAGCGCCGTTCCATTTCTGTGGACGGTCCGGCCTTGGTCATGGTGAGCGAAACCCTTGGAGAGTGGTCTCTCATGGCGGCGGATCCGGAACAGGCGGCGGAGACGCTCACCGTCACAGTGACGGGCTGGAGCATGGGTGGCAGCGGCTTCGAGCGTTTGGGTGAAGACCCCTACCAATTTGATCTCGATCTTCCGCAGGGAGATCACACCGGTGCGGCGGTGCGCGTTTCGGCACCCATACCTGATTATCCGCTGTATTCGTTCGCGGAGACGGAAGTGTCGCCCGAGGGGTGGATGCGGGCGGACCGGTGGGGGCCGTACAAACCGGGGGACGGCGGATGGGCCTACCATGCTGATTTGGGGTGGGTGCTGATGCGCTCGGACGATGCCGATGATATTTTCGTCTACGATCCACGGCGCGAAACATGGCTTTGGACCCGGAGCGATCTACCCGCGTGGGCATACGATCTGCAAGCGGAGGTGTGGATCCAGTGGAAGTGACCCGATATTCAAAAGATACCCTGATACCTAAAATGAAAAAGATACGATTCCAATCGATTGCGCTGGCATGGCTCGCATGCCTTTTTCTGGCACCCGCGGCGATTTCGCAACCCGCGGAGGAGGAGAGTTTTGATGAGTTGCAAGGCCGACTCCATTCCAGATATTTTACCCCGGTAAATCCTGCGTTGATAACGCCGCTTCGGAACGCGTTGCAGGCGAATGGAACCTTCTCCGACATCAATTATAACGCCAATCGGCTTGATGCGTTTCAGGAGCATTTGGAACGGGTTGCCATGTTCGCTCGGGCGCATGCCGCCGGGCGCATGCAAAACGATCCGGACCTCTTCGCCGACTTGGTTAGTTCGCTCGATTATTGGCTGACAACGGACTACCGTGACCCCAACTGGTGGTGGACCTACATCGGGTTTCCGGGACGCCTTATTCCTATTACTGCATTGACGGCGGAGCATCTGCGCGAACCGCACCGTGACGTCTATGACAAGTTGATCGCCTACCACACACGGGTATACAATTACTCCCAGTCGAATCCGCATGGATTTGGGGCGAATCTTTCGGACATGGGGTACCGGGCCCTCGTCGGCGCGATCATGGACCGCGACGCCGCTCAGATGGACCGGGTGATCAACAACACCTTCCTTGTTGCCTTGCCTATGTTAGGGCGTGCGAACAACCGGGATGGTTGGCGCCCGGACGGAACCATGTTTGGTCACGGGCCGCAGTTGCACAATGCCACCTACGGGCGAGAAATGGCTCTTTCCGCTTCACGCGCGATTTCCTTGCTGTGGGGCACTGAATGGGATCTTGGGCGCGAGTTACTTGATCTCCTTGAGTGGCAGTTGCTCGAGGGCGTCAAGCGAATGACCTACGGCTCATGGTTTGACTTCAATGCCGCGGGGCGGGCCGTCAGTCGACCAGCCGGGCAGGCCCTCGCAAACGGATACACCGGAATCATCGAGACGGTTCTTGAACTGGATCCGCGGTATCCGGAGCGGCTTGAGCTTTTGCTCCAACGAATCCGCAACGGGCCGCACCCGACGCAGGAAGTGTCTGGAACCAAGAGCTTTTACTACAGCGATTTTTTGACCCACATTCGGAGAGATTACTACACATCCGTGCGTATGATTTCCAACCGGACAAACCGGAACGAGATGTTGAACAACGAGGGAATTCAGCATCTGTATTTTGGTGACGGGATTCAGTTCTCACTGGTCCACGGCGATGAGTACGCGACGCTGGCACCGATTTGGCACTATGCGCGCCTACCCGGATTGACGGCGCGGCAAGTGAGCAACCTGCGACCCCAGTCATTTATGGGCGAGCGGGGTGCCAATCCCTTTGCCAACAGCGTCACCGGTGGCCTCACGGGCCTCGCGGCGATGCGGCTTCAGCACATGAGCATGACCGGATGGAAGAGCTGGTTCCTCATTGACGAGGGTGTTGTGGCATTGGGCACGGGTATTAGCGTGGGTAACCAGCAACACACGGAGCCGGTTTTTACCACTCTCAACCAAACCCGCTACGGCGGTGGGATCTGGTTAGCCGGAGAAGGTGAACCGTTCGTTGCCGAACTTCCCTTTGAGACCGAGGCAACCGACTTGGACTGGGTGTGGCATCGGGACATTGGCTATGTTCTCCTGGGAGAAAATGATCCGCTCCGGGTGACGGCCGAAACGGTCAC
>SKLD01000185.1 GCA_007123395.1 Opitutales bacterium | reverse complement strand
CTGATGCTTTCTTTGGCGCGAGGAACTCTTCGATGCGCGTGGCCACGTGCGGGTGCGGCTCGACAATCGTTACGCGGGCACCGCGGGCAAGCGCGAGATTCGGGCCTGGCGTGCCTCCGGGGGCAAGAAAAACAGCGTGTTCGGCATTTCGCAGGACAAAGGGCAGCGCGCGCGGTGTATGTGCGACTATCCCGCCACCCGCGTCGGCAGGATCGAGAAGCCGCCCATAGGTTTCGGCGTTGATAAAAACGGTCTCCGGCGCGGGCACGGTGCCTGTGTAGCGAAGGCTGAGATCAGGCGCGTGGCGGAGGGCGGGGGAGCGCACCGTTTCCATTCGCCCGAGAGGATGGGGGCGCGGGGGGCTGCGCTCGGCGTCGGGCAGCTGCAAGGCATAGCTCAGGCCCTTGTAAGGCGAGACGGGGAACTCGCGCGGCGCGAGGGTCCCGGCGAGAGATGCGCCCGCTGCTGCCGCAAGAAGGGTGGTCCTGAGTTTTGATTTGCGGTTTTCACCCGTGAGAACAGCGGCGGCGACCACGGCAAGAGCGAGCCCCGGCACAATGGTTTCGGGCAGGGCAAGGACGAGAAGTCCGAGCGCGCCCGCCGCGCCCGCCGCCGAGCCGAAGAGGTTGGCGCCGTAGAGCAGGCCGACGGAGCGGACACGGGTAGTGAAGGCCACGGCAAGGGCGGACGCGCCGAAGAAGAACGGAAGAAACAGGAGCAGACCGGTCGCGCCGAGGCGGATCCATTGGGACCGGTCGGCTTCGAGTTGGTCGATCTCTATTCCGGCGAGCAGCGGCCGGATCGCCGGCAGGAGCCACGCCATGGACACGGCGCAGAGCAGAAGCGCCGGGAGGAAAAGAAGCGGCAACCGGCGGTCCGCGTCGGTGGCACGTGCGCGCCATACATGCAGAAAAGATCCGCTCGCGCCGAAACCGAGAAGGGCAATGGAAATGACAATATAGGCGAGGTGGTGCCCGTGCGCGTGCGCGAGCCCCTGCATGAGCGCGATCTGCAGGGCGAGGAGGGCAAAGGAAACGATCCCTACGGAAACGCCTTGACGAAGGGCTGCGGCCCGGTCCGCCGGTCCGCCGGATACGGCCGACTGTGTCATGGTAGCGCGCCTCTGTGTGCGCGGCGTTGCGCGGAACACCCCCGCACTGAGGTCATTCCTCCTCCGCGCGGGTGAAGGGAACGAACTGCACGGGCAGCATGTTGCGCGTGCGTGTGCGCTCGCCCCGCTTTTCCACCAATACCAGCTGCTGCGTGCGGAAGGGCGACCCGACCGGAATGATCATGCGGCCGCCGTCTTTGAGCTGCTCGATGAGCGGAGGGGGAATGTGCGGGCTCGCCGCCGTTACGACAATGGCGTCGAACGGGGCGTGTTCTTCCCATCCGTGGTAGCCGTCGGCATGCTTCACGGAGACGTTCTCGTAGCCGGCCAGCTTGAGTCGGCTCTCCGCCCATTCGGCGAGTTCCGGCACGATTTCGACGGTGTAGACATGGTCGACGATTTCCGCGAGGACAGCGGCTTGGTAGCCGGAGCCTGCGCCGATTTCGAGCACGCGGAAATCCGGCTTGGGCTGGATGATTTCCGTCATATAGGCCACGATATACGGCTGCGAAATCGTCTGCCCGTAGCCGATCGGCAGCGGACGGTCGTCATAGGCATGCCGGGTGACACGGTCCGGCACAAACAGGTGGCGCTTGACGTCGCGCATTGCGCGCAGGACCTCCGGATCGCGCACGCCGCGGTTCTCAATCTGTCGTTCCACCATTTCCATACGGGCTGACTCGGTGGCGGACGCTTCGTCCGCGTGGACAAGGTTACCATTGGAGGCGATGAGGAAAATCGCAAAGAAACACGCCCATGGCAATGCTCTTTCTCGAAGGTCGGATGTTTGTCGTGGATGTTTCATGGCGGTAGGAGGGCTTCAGGGCTGCGGCTATTCAATCGGACGAAGCGCGGTTGTTTCCGGAATGAAAAGCATCGCGTCGTAGCGCGCGGCAAGGCGCGTGGGCACATAGTTGCCCTGCTCCGCCTCCGGGCGGTAGACGACGCCGATGGCGCGGTGGGGCACGGGATTGGTGTGCGCGGTCTCCGGGGCTTCGTCGAAAAAGAGCAAGGCACCCTCGGGAAAATGGATGTTGAGGGCGTCCTCGAGGCTCCCCGCGATTCCGTCGGGGATGCGCATCGCCTGGCGGCGCCCGCCCCAATCGCGGCCGGCCTGGACGCGGCCGCGGTGCGTCGAAAAGCCGAGAGCGAAAACATTTTCGATGCCGTGGCGCTCGCGGGAAAGTTGTCCGATGTTGACCTCGCCGCGTTCCGCCATGGCGGTCGCGCGGGCATCGCCGATGTGGGTGTTGTGCGCCCATACAATGCCCCGCGCGTCCGGGCCGTAACGCTTGAGGAGGCGTTCGACCGTCGATTCCATGTGTTCCACACGGGCATTCCAGGACTCCGGCCCCCGGTCAACCATGCCCATGAAATGCCGGTGCGCTCCCTTCACCACGTAGGCGCTCTGCTTCGCGGCGAACCGTTCGAAGTCCGGTGCATCCTCCGCCGCGGCGATCAGCGCCACAAGACCGCGCAGGCTCTCCAGTGTCTCCGCACGCTGCGGAAAGGTGGATCGCACGTAGGCCTGAATGTCCTCTTCGTGGCGCTGGAAGCGCGCCAGTTTACGGCGTACGCGCAGCCGTTCGCCGCCTTCAAGATGATCGCGGGCGAAGGCGATGACCGCTTCGGCCGCGAGCCACGGGGCGTAGACATCCTTGCCGTAAAAGCCTGCCCGCTCCTCCATCGGACGATCTTGGTTCCATTCCCGCAGCCACTCCGCGAGCGCTTCGATTTCCTCGTTCGCCCACATCCAAGGCGGCCAGCGTTCGAGGCGCTCCAAGGCGGCCCGCGCCGAGTCGGGAGCGCCCGGCTTGTCCTTCACATAGCGGTTGAGTTCGAGGAGCGTGGCCCAGTCGCCCTCCACCGCGAGAAAGCGGAAGTCGCCGGTCTCAATGAGTCGCCGCGAGATCCGGTCGCGCCACACGTAGTATTCGTGTGTCCCGTGCGTCGATTCACCGAGTAAGACCAGCCGTCGGTCACGCATGCGCTCAACGAGTGCGTCCAGTGCCGCCTCGTCGTCGAGCCGCTCGCCAAGCTCTGCCAGCCATGGCAGCGGTGGATCCGGGCTCACCGACTCCGTTACGGGAACAAAACCCGTCGAGAGAAATACAACGCAAAGGAGCGTCAGTGCGGTCACCCGGCGCTGACCGTGGGGGCTGTGCAAACCAATCATTGTTCCACAGGCTTACGCCCGCCCGCCCCGCCCCGCAAGTTCTTCCGGATATTCTTGACTTCTAATTGACTTTTAAATTCTCGAAGATAACGCATTTATTGAGTTTATAAGAAAGGACGAGTTGATGGGCGAGATTCGATTGAAGTCAGATAAGATTGCGGTATATCATATAACTGCGCGTGTGGTGCAGCGGCGGCGGTTGCTGGCGGATGTGCATCGCGAGGTTTGGGTGCATGCGCTGCACCGGGTGGCGGCGTTCAGCGGGGTGAAGTTGATTACCTACTGCTGTCTGGAGAACCACTTCCATATCCTCGTGCGCATTGATCCGGCGGCGAAGAACTGTGACGACGCGGAGTTGGTGCGGCGTTTCCGCGCGCTTTACGGGCGGGCGAAGGCAATGTGGTGCGGACTCGACGCAAGAGGGCTGGAACACGCGCTGGCGCACGACCCGCCGGATGCGGCGGAGCCTTTGCGGGAACGTTTGCGCGCGCGGATGGGGGATGTGTCGGAGTTCATGCGCACGCTGCGGCAGCGGTACACGAAGTGGTTTAACCGCACCTATGATACGGCGGGGACGCTTTGGGCGGAGCGGTTCGGCAGCGTGTTGGTGCAGGATGTACCGTGGCTGGTGGCAATGGTGGCGGCGTATGTCGATCTGAACGCCGTGCGCGCGGGGCTGGCGGCTTTGCCGGAGAACTACCGTTGGTGCGGCTACGCGGAGGCATTGTGCGGGGGCAACGATGAAATGCGCGGCACATTGGCGCGGTGTTGTCCGGGCGAAGGCGGCGAGCGCGAGGCATTGGCGCGCTACCGGTTGCTCATGCTGGGCAAGGGCGCGGCGGCGAGGCGTGACGGGACGGGCGCGCGTGTCGACCGGGAGGCGTGGCTGGAAGCGCTGCGCGCGGGCGGGGAGTTGCCGCCGCACCAGCTCTTGCAGTTGAAGCTGCGGTTTATGACGTGCGGTGTGGCGCTGGGGTCGATGGAGTGGCTGGCGGAAGGGGAGGGCGCGGCGGCGCTCGGCAAGCTGCGTAAGCCGCCGGGCGTGCATCCTCTCGATCCGCTGGAGGCTGCGGGCGCCGGCGTGGCGCGGAGGAAATACCGCGGTGGAGGAGCCGCCGATCCTGCGAACGGAGCATGAAAAGTCGCCGTGCGCCTGTGTTTCGGTTTCGGCGGCGCGGGTGGGTCGGTTTGATCCTTGACGCGAGTCAAGAGCATACTGGTGATGTAGTGATATCGTCTCCAGAGATGCGGTTCCGTCGTACCATTTCAGATTCTTCAGGTTCCACGCGCGCGTGGGCTGGAGAGACGTTGCGCGGCGCGGGCTCAGGTCGGCGGAAGACGGCTTTGCTATTGGTGCTTTGTCTGTTGGGCACGGGCTTGGTCTGGGATATCGTGCAGATCGGCGCGTGGGCCGGAATGTGGGTGCAAAATGCGCGGACGGAGTCGTTCGCCGGGTCGGTGGCGACGACGTTTTCCGAGGAAGGGATGTGTGTGGTGTGCCACGCGGTGCGCGAGGCGAAGGGAGCGACCGGAAAGTCCGACGATCCGGCGGTCACCGCCGCGCACCGGTTTCTTTTGCTGGTGCCGCATTTTGCCGCGCCGCGCCTTGTGTTTGGGCCGGACCGGGGCATGCCATTTGTTCCTGAGCGGACGCATGCGCCGAAAGACATTCGGCTGGATCCGCCTGTGCCGCCTCCACGCGCGGTGTAACCTCCCTCTTCAACCACTCCTTCCGCGGCCATTGCCCTGTGTCTTGCATGGGCGGAGCATCTGATCTTGCGGCCGCGCTTGTACCCGGACTCCGCACACTGCGTGTGCTCGGACATCAAACCCTCCGGCGATCATGGCCGGTGATTACGACTCTAATACGCAACCTTTTTCAAGTTTTTGCAAATGAACACTTATCCTAAAATATTTTTGACATTTTTCAGTTTCACAACAGTGCTTTGCCCGTTGCCGGCGGACGACGCGCTGCCGGTGACCGAGCTGCCGCCTGTTACCGTGGTGGCGCACGCGCACGGGCTCCCCTTGCGGGTGGAGTTCGACCCCAAGGCCCCGGCGCAGCCGATTCCGGCGCAGGACGGCGCGGAGGTGCTGCGGGCGGTGCCCGGCATCCACGTAATCCGCAAGGGCGGGACCGACGGCGACCCGGTGCTGCGCGGGATGGCGGGCTCGCGGCTCGGCATAGTGCTTGACGGTCAGGAGATTCTGGGCGGTTGCGGCAACCGGATGGATCCGCCGACGGCATATGTGTTTCCGGCGGCCTTTGACCGCGTGACAGTGGTGAAGGGGCCGCAGTCGGTGCGGCACGGCCCCGGGCAGACGGCTGGGGTGGTGCTGTTTGACCGTGATCCGACACCTTTTACCGCGCCGACTGTGCGCTTGGCAGGGGCGGCGACTGTCGGTGCCCACGGCCGCAACGACCAGTTTGTGGATGCAAGGGCGGGCGATGCTGCGATGCAGGGGCGTTTTGCTCTGACGCGCAGTGAGTCGGGCGATTACAGCGATGGCGGGGGACGCCGCGTCCACTCGGCCTATGAGCGCTGGAGCGCGCAGGGTGCGGTGACATGGACGCCAGCGGAGGGTGCTTTTGTGGAGGTGTCGGGTGTGTTGAGCGACGGCGAGGCAGCCTATGCGGACAGGGGGATGGACGGCGTGAAGTTTGCGCGGGAGAACGCCGCGGTGTCATGGAGCGCGCGTCCACGCTGCAGCGCGGTGGAGAGCCTGAGCGGACAATTCTATTACAACTATATCGACCATGTGATGGACAACTTCACGCTGCGCAAGTTTTCGCCGACGATGATGATGCCCGGCCGGACCGCGTCGAACCCGGACCGCGAGACATTCGGAGCCCGGGTGCAGGCGGTTTCGGATGAGCTTGGCGGATTGGTTTGGACAGCGGGAGCGGACTACCGCGGCGACCAGCACAGTGTGCGGCGCACAACGGATGCGGAGGCAAACCCGTATACGGCGCTTCCCCGACGGCGGGATGCCCGTTTTGATGTGACGGGGCTTTATGCGGAGGGGGAATATACTCCCGGCGAAGGGAACGCGGACCGGTTTGTGTTTGGACTGCGCGGCGATTACTGGCGGGCGGAAGACAGCCGCGCGTCCGTCGCGGCGGGCATGGGTCCGGCGCTTCCGAACCCGACAGCAGGCGCGCGGCGGACGGAAATTCTCCCGAGCGGGTTTATCCGTTATGAGCGGCGACTCGGTGACGGGGTGACGGCTTACGCGGGTTTGGGGCACGCGCGGCGGTTCCCGGATTATTGGGAGTTGTTCAACAAAGAGTCGGTCGGTTCTGTTTCGGCCTTTGGCGCGGCACCGGAACGGGTGACGCAGCTCGACGCGGGTGCGACGGCGGCGCTTGGGCCGGT
>SKLD01000372.1 GCA_007123395.1 Opitutales bacterium | reverse complement strand
GAGGACGATGCGGAACTTGTCCGTCTCCGGAAACAGCATCCCGAACGCCCGCCCGATATACATGCCCGGCCAACCGTAGAACTCGTCGCTGTAGCCCGCGAACAGATCCGTCGTCCCCTCCGGTCCGCTAACGCGCACCCGTCCCGAAATCCGCTCGTAGGCAAAGTCGCCCCTTGCCACCGTGCCGTGACCCTCCGCACGCGATGCCCCCGCCTCCGCGCCGACTTCCCGGCGCCCGCCGCCCACCGGCCCGACCCAGCCCTGCCGCACCCGCTGGTAGTTCAGCCCGTGGCTGCCCACACCCGCCTCCGCGCTGCCCGTCGCCGCCACCGGCGCAAAACCGTAGCGCACCGTCGCCACCGTCGAGTTGAAGCCCTCCAGCGCGTTGCCCAGCCCCGTGAGCACCTCCGGCCCCTCCAGCATCGCCGGATCGAGCGGGATCTCCCCGAAGTAGTGCCCCGTCTGCGGGTCCGGCAACGCCAGCGGCCCGAGCCGGAAGCCCGTGTTCTCAAAAATACCCCCGCGCACCGTGATGTCCGCCTGGCGCTCCGCCGGGCCCCGCGCCTGCACGTCCACCAGCGGATTATAGCGCAGGGCCGTTACCGCCGTCGCCACCCCCGTGGCCGGCGACTCATTCGCCACGCGGCCCCCGTAGACCCGGTAATCCCCCAGTTCCACGACCGGAGGCTCCCCCGCAAACACCGGCAAACACACACACATCAGCATTCCAAGCAGTTTCTTTTCCATACCCCCCACATCCCTCCAATAACCCCGTGATTGTGCAAATGTTAAAATTTTTGATTGGTCAAAGTTTACATGGGGCGTGAGAAAGGATCTTTATAAAATCCGCTTAGGTTCGCGGCGTCCCGGCGTCGGCGGGTGCGGAGCAAGCTCACGCACCTACCTTGGCGCCGGCGGGTGTACGGGGGGGCGTCGTCAGCCAATTCCATCGGCCCGACGAGTCGAATCACCGGGGAAGGTTCGCCCGTAGCGACGGAGCCACGCCTCCGTCGACCCCGTCGCGAACCGTTTGGCCCGACAGTAGAGGAATGGAACTACAAACCGGCAACCTCCCTCCGTTTCCTGTACTTCCTCTGCATCCTCCTGTAAATTCTCTGCGGCTGGAAGGCGGCGGATCATGCGATTGTGCCCGCAAGCGGCGCATCCGCCGCAATTTGGAACAGGAAGTGAGGTCCGGAGTGCCGTCAAAGACCTCAATGTCTCGGTTGTGCTTGTATTGTGCAGGCGAAGCCCGCCTTGGAGCACCATTCGACAGGCTCAGGCCCTGCGCGAAGCTGAAGGGCGCTGATGCTTAACGGGCGGACCGCCACCCTTCGGATTGGCCGACAGAACCTACCTGGCGAGCGGCGCGGGTGCGAGGGCTTCGTTGCGCGCGCTTGTATGCACGCTCAGTGCCGTGACCGTTAACAAGATGAGTCCCATGCCGAGAATCTGCCGGGCGGCGAGACTCTCATCCAAAACGACGAAGCCGAACAGCGAGGCGGTGACCGGCTCGACCATCGCCACAACTGACGCCACCGCCGGGGCAGTGTGTTTCAGGCCGACGATGTAGAGAATGAACGACAATCCGGCGCCGACGACTCCAAGGACCACGAACAGCGGCCAACTCGCCGCCCCCAGGACAGCGGCGGTTTGACCGGCGTCGCCCAGCCCGAAGAGCAACGCCGCGAGCACCGCGAACGCAATCACGAGAATTGCCTGGGGGCTGCCGTGCGGAGCCGCGTATTTGAAGCCGAAAATGAATACGGCGTAAGACAGGCCGGAAAGCAGCCCGGCACCGGCGGCGAGCGGCGTGACGGCACCCGTGCCTGCCTCGTAGATGCCCGTGAGCAGAACGATGCCGACCATGACCATAGCGATGGCCGCCCACTTGAGGAGGGTGGGCTTTTCGAGCTTGAGGGTGAAGGAGACAAGATAGACAAACACGGGCGCACAGTACATCAGCGTCGCGGCAACCGCGACGCTGCCCTCCGCGATGCTCATCAAGTAGAACGTGAAGTTGCCGGCCACCCCCGCCCCGGCGATCACCGACCAGAACCACAGCCGCCCGCTCGCCAGTCCGCTGCCGCGCGGGCGCAACGCCAGCCACCCCAGAACAAACAAAAAACCGATCAGGCCCCGGTAGAACGACACCACGACCGGATCCCAGCCCTCGCCCGTGAGAATACCGCCGATCCCGCCGGAAAGCCCCCAGCATAGTGCTGCCAGCGCCACAAACAACGTTCCTCGACCCGCTGCTCTGCCTGATGAAAGTAACCCCATTTGCGGTGAATCATGCATTGGCGGGGCACGGCGGCAAGGACGGCAACGCGGCGCGCGGATCGGGGGCGGGACGGCAATCGGGCCGACTACGAAAAACGCGCCCGGATGGATCCGGGCGCGCATGGTAAAAAATCATGGAAAACCGCAGGCGACGTCAGTCTTTTTTGGGCTCTTCGGCGGGTGTCTCCGGAGCTTCGGCAGGCGGCTCCACCTCCACCGGAGGTTCGGCGACGGCGGCGGTGGCGGAGGTCTCCGCGCTCTCCGCTGCCGGAGCGGGCGCCGCTTGTTCCTCAGCGGGCTTGGCGGCAGGCTTGGGCGCGGCCTTGCGGTGGCCCTTTTTGCCGTAGCCCTCGTCGGAGGCGGGGATGAGCTGGATGACCGCCATTTCGGCAGCGTCGCCCACGCGGGCACCAAGCTTGTAGATGCGGGTGTAGCCGCCGGGCCGGTCGGTGAACTCGGCGGCGCGCTCATTGAAGAGCATGGCGACGGCGTCCTTGTCGCGCACGCGGGCAATGGCGAGGCGGCGGAAGTGCAGCGCACGCTCGGGGGAGGCGCCCTGCGCCCGCTTGGCAAGGGTGATGATCTTCTCGATGAAGGGGCGCAGTGCCTTCGCCTTGGCGAGCGTGGTCCTGATGCGGCCGTGGGTGAGGAGGGCGGCGGCAAGATTGCTCATGAGCGCCGCGCGGTGCTCCTTCTTGCGTCCGAGTTGGTGACGGTGTCTAAGGTGTCTCATGGTTCGTCGGTGTGTTGACGGTGGGAATCGCCGGGCGGCGCGTTAGATGTCGGCGCGGCTCTCGAGGAGGCGCTCGTCGATCTTCATGCCGAGGCTGAGGCCGAGCTGTTCGAGCTTGGCCTTGATTTCGTTGAGGGATTTCTTCCCGAAATTCCGGTATTTGAGCATCTCCTGCTCGGACTTCATGGCCAGCTCACCGACAGTCGTGATGTTGGCATTGTTGAGGCAGTTGGCGGCGCGCACGGAAAGCTCGATCTCGTTGACGGACATATTGAGGAGCTTACGGAGCTTGTTCTGCTCTTCGCTGACCTCGGCTTGGTCGCTTTCGAATTCAACGGTGTCTTCGCTGACGTTGTCGAAGACGTCGAGGTGGTGCTTGAGGATGGCAGCGGAGCGCTTGAGGCAATCGTCCGGGGTGATGCGCCCGTCCGTCCAAATCTCGAGGATAAGCTTGTCGTAGTCGGTCATCTGCCCCACACGAGTGTTCTCGACGGAGTACTTGACGAGACGCACGGGGCTGAAGAGCGAGTCGATGGCAATGACGCCGATAGGCTGCTCTTCCGTTTTGTTGTCCTCGCCGGAAACGTAGCCGCGCCCGACCCTGACCTCCAGTTCGGCAAAGAAACGCTGCTCTTTGTCGAGCGTGCAAATGACCTGGCTGGGATTGATGATTTGCACACCGGTAACGGTCTTGATGTCGGCGGCGGTCACGGGGCCTTCGCGGGTCACGTCGAGGGTGACCTTGACGGGCTCGCGCTTCTGCGCGACGACGAGGATTTTCTTGAGGTTGAGCACGATGTCGGTGACGTCTTCGACGACGCCCTCGATACTTTGAAACTCGTGCTGCACACCGTCGATCTTCACCGAGGAAATCGCGGCACCCTCAATTGAGCTGAGGAGGACGCGGCGCAGGCTGTTGCCGATGGTGTGGCCGTAGCCGGTCTCGAAGGGCTCGGCGGTGAACTTCGCGTACGTGTCCGTCGCGGTGTCTTCGTCCCGCACAAGGCGGTTCGGAAGCTGGAATTTTCCTAATCGAATGGCCATCTTGGTGAGGCTGTGGGTTCGCGGTCTGGGTTGGTGTGTCGCTCCGGGCGGAACCGGTTAACGGCTGTAGAACTCGACGATGAGCTGGATGTTGATGCCCGTCTCAATATCGTCGGCGGCCGGCTCGCGGTTGATCGTCGCAGCGAGGGTGTCCTCGTTGCGGGTAATCCACAGCGGCACGTTGCGAATGCGGGTGTCCTCAAGGGCCCGCGTCGCGAGCTGGCGCGAGGACGTGCTTTCCTTTACCTCGATAGTGTCGCCCGCCGAAACCTCGAAGCTGGGGATGTCCGTCTTGCGCCCGTTGACCTTGACATGGCCGTGGGCGACGAACTGCCGCGCCTGACGGCGGGTCTTGGCGAATCCGCAACTGTAGATAACGGAGTCAAGGCGCTTTTCGAGCATTTGACAGAAGATGTCGCCGGTAACACCGCGGGTGCTCTTGGCTCGCTCAAAGGTGCGGCGAAACTGCTTTTCGGTGAGGCCGTAGAGGTAGCGAAGCTTTTGCTTTTCATTGAGTCCGAGCGAGTATTCAGACTGCTTGCGGCGCAGGCGCGGGCCATGTTGGCCCGGCGGGTGCGGCTTGCGGTCCTGCGCCTTGCTCGGCGGAAAAATGGAGACGCCAAAACGGCGGTTGATGCGGGTGGTGGGTCCAGTGTATCGGGCCATGAGAAATTGAAACTATAGCGGTTTGAAGAGAATGAGAGTGCGGATACAAAACAGCGGCGCCGACGTTAGACGCGGCGGCGCTTCTTCGCGCGGCAGCCGTTATGCGGCACCGGCGTGACGTCCGTGATGCCGGTGATCGTCATGCCGAGGGACTGCACGGCACGGATCGCGGAATCGCGGCCCATGCCGGGACCCTTGACGCGGATCTCCACCTCGCGCATGCCGTGCGAAAGGGCAACTTTACCGGCATCCTGCGTGACCACCTGCGCGGCGTAGGCCGTCGACTTGCGGCTGCCGCGGAAGTTCATCTTGCCGGCGCTCGACCACGAGATGATGTTCCCCTGACGGTCGGCAAAAGTCACCTTGGTGTTGTTGAACGTGGCGAGGACGTTGACGATCCCGCTCGTGACGTTTTTGCTGCCTTTGGCTTTGCGGACGTTGAGGTCGACCTCGCTCTTGAGGAGGTCCGCCGCCGTGGGCGCACTCGACTTCTTCTCTTCCCGCTCACCGTTTTCAGCGCTCGCCGCCTCTTCTTCCTTGGCGACGGCGGCCGCGGGGGCTTCCTTTTCGTTTTCCGCGGCAGGAGTCTTACCTTCCGGCTCCTTCTTGGTTTCTTCGCTCATGTGATTTTCTTGATGGGTTCCTGACAAAAAGCGTTACTTCTTCTTCAGCACGCCGACAGTCTTGCGCTTGCCCTTGCGCGTGCGGGCATTGCACTTCGTGCGCTGGCCGCGCACAGGGAGACCGCGGCGATGGCGCACGCCCCGGTAGCACTGGATGGCTTGGAGGCGCTTGAGGTCGGCCGCCACTTCGCGCCGGAGGTCACCCTCGACGCGGATGCCGTGCTGCACGACAAGCTCGGCGACTTTGTTCAGCTCGGCCTCGGAGAGCGTATGCGCGCGGCGGTCGGGCTCGATGCCGGCCTCGGCGACAAGCTTGTCAGCCCGCGCGGGACCGATCCCGTAGATGTAGCGCAGGGCATACGGGACTTTTTTATTACCGGGAATATCGACACCCAGGATTCGTGGCATAATGGCTTCCGATCAGTTGAATTTGTTGCGTACACACGGAAACGACAACGGCTTCCGCGATTTGGGAAAAACGAAGAAAAAAGATTCCGCGTTTTCCCCTGTCAAGAGGTTTTGCAAAAGAAAATCCGGCTCAGGACGGAAACTCGTCCTTATATTTGCGGAAGAGTCCGCGGAACTGGTGGTAAGTAAGGCCGAGGCGCTTGGCCGCCTCACCCTGGTGGTAGCGGGCCGCCTCGAGGGCTTCGCGCAGGGCGTTGCGCTCGAAGCGGCGCAGAGCCTCAGCGAGGGATTCGCCGCCTCCCGGGGTGAAGGGTGTCTCCACGGGAGAGGCGGGGGCGGGGCTCTCGGGGATGGCGGGAGATTCCGCGCGGGCGGGCTCGGCCGCCGCGCCCAGGCTTTGCGGGGATGCCGCCTGCGCCCCGCCCCACTCCACGCGGCCGAAGGGATCGAAGTCGATCTCTTTGATGACGGTGCCCGTGCAGCGGTAAACGGCCCGCTCAACGGCATTTTTCAGCTCGCGGATGTTTCCCGGCCACGCGTGCGCCTCCAACTGGCGCTCCGCCCGCGCGGACAGCTCGGGCGGCTCACGGCCCAGCTCCATCGCCATGCGCGCGAGAAAGTGTCGGGCAAGAAGCAAAATGTCCTCCGGGCGGCGGCGCAGCGGCGGCAGATAGAGCACCTCGAAGCTGAGGCGGTCGAGCAGGTCGGCCTTGAAGCGACCCTCGCGCGCCATGGCGGGGAGGTTGGCGTTTGTCGCGCCGACGATACGCACGTCCACGCGCACCGGTTCGCTGCCGCCCACGCGCTCGAACTCCCGGTATTCGACGACGCGCAGGATTTTTTCCTGCACTTGCACGGGGATGAGCCCGATCTCGTCGAGAAAAAGGGTTCCGCCCTCCGCCGCCTCGAAGCGCCCCTGACGACGCCGCATTGCCCCCGTAAACGCACCCGCCTCGTGCCCGAACAGCTCCGATTCGAGCACGCTCGGCGAGAGCGCCGCGCAGTTGAGGGCGACAAGCGGTCCCTGCCAGCGCCCCGAGAGGTAATGCAAACGATGCACGGCCAGCTCCTTGCCTGTTCCCCGCTCGCCTACGATAAGGACGGGCCGGTCGACCTTCGCCACACGCGAAAGGTGCTCGTTGAACTCGATGAACGTCTCCGACTCGCCGAGAGGCTCGGCCCGCGGGGTGCGGTCGAGGACGGACGGATCGGAGGATCGGGTGCGGTCGCGCGCTGGCATGGTGAATTTCGCCAAGATTTGGCGGCAGAGGCACTATGGAGGCAACCAAAATCCGCTCGCGGCGATTCGGAAATTTTTATGTGCCTGTCCAAAAGCGACTTACAATCCTCTCCGAAATTGTGGCATGGAGTTTTCTTGAATACTGCCACCGCCGGTCATCCGACTTGTCCGGCGACATCATCAACTCAATTACGGAGAACACAACCATGGGTATCTTTTCAAGATTCCGCGACATCGTCAGCGCCAACCTCAACTCCATGCTCGAAAAGGCGGAGAACCCGGAAAAGCTGATCAAACTCATGATCCAGGAAATGGAGGACACGCTCGTTGAGATGAAAGCGTCGTGCGCCTCCGCGATGGCCAACAAAGCGCGCGTCAAGCGCCACCTCGAAGACGTCCGCGAGCGCGCCGACCGCTGGGCCGACAAAGCGAAGCTCGCCATGGAAAAGGGGCGCGAGGACCTCGCCCGCGAAGCCATCCTCGAGAAAAAGAATCTCCTCGCCGAAGTCGAGGCGCGCACGACCGAGGTCGCCAACCTCGAAGAACTCGTCGGCCAATACCAGGACGACATCCGCCAGTTGGAGGAAAAACTTCAGGCCGCGCGCAACAAACACCGCGTGCTCGTGCAGCGCCACATCCACGCCGTTAAGCGCAAGACCGCGCAGAACCAGATCCGGCGCGCCGACAGCTCCGACGCCTTTGTGCGCTTCGACCAGTTCGAGAGCCGCATCGACCGCATGGAAGCCGACGCCGACCTCGTTAACTACGGCACGAAAAAGGCGTCCAGCCTCGAAGACGAATTTGAAAAGCTGGAACGCGACGAAGACGTGGAGCGCGAACTCGAGGCGCTGAAGAATGAGATTGAGGCACGCCGCAGCGAAAAGTAAGAAGGGGCGCATATTTAACGCAAAAATCATCATTCAAGCCTTCATCCCATGGAAGACACCCTTGTGCCCATCGTCGTCGTCTTCATCGTCATCGGACTACCGGTCATCGGTGTGTTCATGCTCGCCCTCGCAAAAATCCTCAAAGGCGACGGCAAATCCTCCCGCGGCGGCCTGAGCGAAACCGAGGAAACCCGCCTCATCCAGGACATCCACCGCTCTCTCTCCAAACTGGAGGAGCGCATCGACACCCTTGAGACGGTCATTCTCGACCGCGAAAGCCGCGCCAAACCCAAATCGTAATCACCTTAAATCCAACCACACCATGTCCGACACCACACGCACCCTTTACCGTTCACGCTCCGGCTGGATCTTCGGCGTCTGCCAAGGCCTTGCCGACTATGCTCAGATCAGCGTCGTCTGGGTCCGCTTCCTTATGATTCTCGCGGGCTTTCTGACGAGCTTCCTCCCCGTCATCCTCATCTATATCATGGCGGCGATTTTCATGAAGCCCGCCCCCGTGCTGCCCACCTCGGAGGTGGGAGACTGGGAATTCTACAACGCCTACGCCTCCAACCGCACCGCTGCTCTGGCCGGATTGAAACGCCGTTTCGACAACATTGACCGCCGCACCCGCCGTATCGAAACCATAGTGACCGACCGCGAATACGACTGGGACCGCCGCTTCCGCTCGACGCCGTGAGGCGTGCCCCGGGCCGTGCCCTCAGGGCAGGTTGGTGACGCCCATGAGGAAGCGATCCATCTCACGGGCGCAGCCACGGCCTTCATTGATGGCCCAGACGACGAGGCTCTGGCCGCGGCGCATGTCGCCGGCGGCGAAGACGCCTTCGACACCCGTGCGGTAGTCCTCGTGCTCGGCTTTGACGTTGGAGCGCGCGTCAGTCTCGAGACCGAATTTTTCCACAATCTCCTGCTCCGGTCCGCTGAACCCGAGGGCGAGGAGGACGAGCTGACAGGGAAGAACGCGTTCCGAGCCGGGTTCCTCGACTGGCGTCATGCGGCCCTGCTCGTTGCGCGCCCACTTGATGTTGACGATCTTAATACCCGTGAGGCGCCCGTCGGCGTCCTTCATGAACTCCTTCGTATTGACGAGGTATTGGCGCGGATCGGCGCCAAACTTTTCCTTTGCCTCGGTCTGCCCGTAGTCGAGCTTGTAGACTTTGGGCCACTCCGGCCACGGGTTGTTCGCCGCCCGCTCAAGGGGCGGCTTGGGCAGGATTTCGAGCTGGGTGACCGACCGGCAGCCGTGGCGCAGGGATGTACCCACGCAGTCCGTCCCCGTGTCCCCGCCGCCGATGACGATGACGTCCTTGCCCTTGGCGTTGATGCCCATGCCGGGAGGCGCGCCTTCACCGTCAGCGGCGGCGCCCTCGAGGAGCGCGCGCGTGTTGGCGGTGAGGTAGTCCATCGCAAAATGGATACCGGCGGCATCGCGGCCCGGCGTGCGCACGAAAAAGTCATTGGGTTTGGTGGCCCCGCAACACAGGGCAACGGCGTCGAACTCATCGCGCAGGCGCTCGACCGTCCATTCTTCATCCTTGCCGATGAAGACACCGCAGCGGAACTCCACACCCTCGGCTTCCATGATGCCAATGCGGCGGGCGACGACTTCCTCCTTGTCCAGCTTCATGTTGGGGATGCCATACATGAGGAGCCCGCCGGGCCGGTCCTCGCGCTCGAAGACGGTGACGTGGTGACCCGCCTTGTTGAGCTGATCGGCGGCGGAGAGCCCGGCAGGGCCGGAACCCACGACGGCGACCCGCTTACCCGTGCGCTTTTCCGGGGGCTGCGGGACAACCCATCCGTTTTCCCACGCGTGGTCGATGATGGAACACTCGATATTCTTGATCGTGACGGGCGGCTCGATGACGCCGAGCACGCACGAGCCCTCGCAGGGCGCGGGGCAAACGCGGCCCGTGAACTCGGGAAAGTTGTTCGTCTTCCAGAGCCGGTGCAGGGCGTCTTTCCAGCGGTTGCGGTAGACGAGGTCGTTGAACTCGGGGATGAGGTTGTTGATCGGGCAGCCGCTCGCCATGCCCGAGAGCGTGATGCCCGTGTGGCAATACGGTGTGCCGCAGTCCATGCACCGCGAACCCTGCGCGCGCAGCGCGTCAGCGTCGTGATGGTCGTGGATCTCACGCCAGTCCTTCAGGCGCTCAATGGGATCGCGGTCGGCGATCGTCTTGCGTTCAACTTCGAGGAATCCTGTGGGTTTGCCCATGGTAACTTTGGTCGATTTGCTGTGTTCAGGGTTTTCGCGGTACAGTTCCATTAGCGACCGCCAGTATTAGTGAACGAAACACTCATCGCTCAGTGCCCCACCTTGGCGTTTTCCTCGAAGGCGACACGGACGGCTTCGTCGCCGGAGAGACCGTTTTCGACGGCTTTCTTCTGCGCCTTGAGGACCCGCTCGTAGTCGGTGGGGAGGACTTTGAGGAAACGCGCGCGGACGTTCTCCCAATCGGCGAGGACGAGGCGGCCTTTGACACTGCCGGTCCACTTGACGTGTTGCTCGATACGCTCGCGCACAGCCCCGATCTCTCCGTCCTCGCACTCCACGAGTTGGTAGAGGTTGACCATCTGGGTGTTGAGCCGGGTGCCGAAGTCGCCGCGCTCATCGTAGACGTAGGCCACGCCCCCGCTCATGCCGGCGGCAAAGTTGCGCCCGGTGCGACCGAGGACGACGACGGACCCGCCGGTCATGTATTCGCAGCCGTGGTCGCCCACGCCCTCAATGACCGCATGGACGCCGCTGTTGCGCACGCAGAAGCGCTCGCCGGCGACACCCGCGATGAAAGCTTCGCCGCCCGTCGCGCCGTAGAAGCAGGTGTTGCCCACGATGATGCTCTCGTCGGCGACGAGTTCGCGGTGGGCGTTGCGGGGCGGGTAAACGACGATGCGCGCGCCGGAGAGGCCTTTGCCGCAGTAGTCATTGGTGTCACCCTCAACTTCGAGGGTCATGCCCTTGGGACAGAAAGCTCCGAGGCTCTGGCCCGCACAGCCGGCGAATTTGAGGTGGACAGTGCCGTCGGGCAGACCGTCGGGACCGTGCCTGCGGCTGATCTCCGAACCGGTGATCGTACCCACAACGCGGTTGACGTTTACAATGGGCAGGTCGAGCCGCACCTTTTCGCCACGCTCAATGGCGGGCTGGCAGGCGGGCAGGATTCTCGTCATGTCGAGCGACCGCTCGATGCCGTGGTCCTGCTTCATGCTGCAGTAGGTGCCCACCGCCGGGCCGACTTTGGGCCGGTAGAGAATCTTCGAGTAGTCGAGCCCGCGCGCCTTGTAGTGGTCGACAGCTTTGCGCATTTCGAGGCGGTCGGTGCGGCCCACCATTTCGTTGACCGTACGGTAGCCGAGGCGCGCCATGATTTCGCGTAACTCTTCGGCCACGAACATCATGAAATTGACAACGTGATCGGCGGCGCCGCGGAAGTTCTTGCGCAGTCGCTCGTTCTGCGTGGCAACCCCGACAGGGCAAGTGTTCTTGTGGCACACCCGCATCATGAGGCAGCCCAGCGAAACGAGCGGCGCGGTGGCAAAACCGAACTCCTCCGCGCCGAGCAAACACGCGATGGCGACATCGCGACCGGTCTTGAGCTGGCCGTCGGTTTCAACGACAACGCGGCTGCGCAGGTTGTTGAGGAGGAGGGTCTGGTTGGTCTCGGCAAGGCCCAGCTCCCACGGGACACCCGCGTGCTGGATGGAGGAGCGCGGGCTCGCACCCGTGCCGCCATCGTACCCGGAAATCAGGACAACGTCGGACTTGGCCTTTGTCACCCCCGCCGCGATCGTGCCCACCCCGATGGCGGAGACGAGCTTTACGTTCACGCGGGCGTGGTGATTGGCATTCTTTAGATCGTGGATGAGTTCCGCGAGGTCCTCGATGGAATAGATGTCGTGGTGCGGCGGCGGGGAGATGAGGCCGACGCCCGGCGTGGTTCCGCGCACGCGCGCAATCTCCGGAAACACCTTGTGCCCCGGCAGCTCGCCGCCCTCGCCCGGCTTCGCGCCTTGGCAGACCTTGATCTGCAACTCGTCGGAGTTGACGAGGTAGTAGCTCGTCACCCCGAAGCGTCCGCTCGCCACTTGCTTGATGGCACTGCGCTTGGAGTCACCGTTTTCCATGGGCGTGAAGCGCTCGTAGTCTTCGCCGCCCTCCCCCGTATTGGACTTGCCGCCAATCCGGTTCATGGCAATGGCGAGGGCCTCGTGCGCTTCCTTCGAAATTGAGCCGTAGGACATCGCCCCGGTCTTGAAGCGCTTCACGATCTCGGTCGCGGGCTCCACCTCCTCAAGCGGGATGGCGCGCGCGGGATTCTCCTTGAACTCCATGAGGCCGCGGAGCGTGAAGAGATCGCGGCTCTGGTCGTCGATGAGGCGTGAATACTCCGTGAAGACCCCGCGGTCGCCGAGGCGGGCCGCCTTTTGCAGCAGATGGATGGCCACCGGGCTGAAGAGGTGGCGCTCCCCGCCTTTGCGCCATTGGTAGGCACCTCCGGGATCCAGCTCGTCGTTCTCGACTTCGCGGTCCTTGAAAGCAGCGTCGTGACGCATCTTCACCTCGCGCGAGATGACGTTAAGGCCGATGCCCTCGACGCGCGAGGCCGTCCACGTGAAGTATTCGTCGATGACTTCGGACTTGAGGCCGACGGCTTCGAAGATCTGCGCCCCGCGGTAACTCGCGACGGTCGAAATGCCCATCTTGGACATCGTCTTCACAACGCCCTTGATCGAGCCCTTGAGGTAGTTCTTCTCCGCCTTGTCGGAGTCCATGTCGATCTCGCCGCGGTCGACCATCGCGCGAATGGTGTCGAGAGCGAGGTAGGGATTGACGACATCAACGCCATAGCCGAGGAGCACGGCGAAGTGATGCACCTCGCGCGGCTCGGCGGATTCGAGGATGATCGAAACTTTCGTACGCGTGCCGTTGCGGATAAGATGGTGGTGCAGGGCCGCCACGGCGAGAAGCGCGGGGATGGGTGACTTGCGCTCGTTGACCGTGCGGTCGGAGAGAATGAGGAGATTCGCGCCCTCGCGGATGGCCGCGTCGCCCGCCGCGCGCAGGTCTTCGAGAGCGTGCTCAAGACCCTTGCCCGTGACGGCGGCGAGTTCGGGTTCCTCGATTTGGTCGCCCACGCGGGCCTGGCCCGGGAGGACACCCTCGGCGAGCCCGGGCTCGTGCAGCTCAGGCCGGTAGTGGATGGGCAGCGTCGTGGCGCGGAAACCCGGCAGCTTCACCCGGCGTAGGCGCTCCAGCTCTTCGTTGCCGATGATCGGGGACTCCAGCCGGATCATGCGGCAGTTTTCCGGACCGGGATGCAGCATGTCGCTCTCGCTCCCGATGAAGGTCACCGAGGCCGTGACCAACTCCTCGCGGATGGGGTCGATGGCCGGGTTGGTGACCTGCGCGAAAAGCTGCTTGAAGTAGTTGTAGAGCAACTGGGGGCGCTCGGAGAGAACGGCCACCGGAGCATCGTTGCCCATCGAGCCCAGCGGCTGGTTGCCGGACTCGGCCGTCGGACCGAGGATGAAGCGCAAATCCTCAAAGGTGTAGCCGAAGGTGCGCTGGAACTGCACGAGGCGGCGGCCCTCCAGCGGTGCCTTGGCCTCGGCGCACGGCAGATCGTCGAAATACACACGGCTCTCCTTAAGCCACTCCGCATACGGCTTGTCGCGCGCAACGGCGTCTTTGATCTCCTCGTCGGGGACGATCCGCCCCTCCTTCGTGTCGACAAGAAACATGCGGCCCGGCTCGAGGCGGCCCTTCTTCACAACCTTCGCCGGATCAACGTTCACCACCCCCACTTCGGAAGCCATGATAACGAGATCGTCCTCCGTCACGTAGTAGCGCGAGGGGCGCAGCCCGTTGCGGTCGAGGACGGCCCCGATGGAGACCCCGTCGGAAAACGCAATGGAGGCGGGGCCGTCCCACGGCTCCATCATACACGCGTGGTACTCATAGAAAGCCCGCTTCTCGTCCGACATGTGGTCGTGGCGCTCCCACGGCTCTGGGATCATCATCATGACGGCCTGGTGCAGCGGCCGGCCCGAAAGCACGAGAAACTCGAGACAGTTGTCGAACTTCGCCGAGTCCGACCCGTCGGCGCGGATGATCGGGAGGATGCGATCAAGATCCTTGCCGAGAACGCCGCTGTCGAGAAGCTGCTGGCGGGCGAACATCCAGTTCTCGTTGCCGCGCAACGTATTGATCTCGCCGTTGTGACACATGTAGCGGTAGGGCTGCCCGCGCGGCCACGAGGGAAAGGTGTTCGTCGAAAAGCGGCTGTGCACGAGCGCCATCGCCGACTCCATGTCCGCATGGTGAAGATCCGGAAAATAATAGCTGAGCTGCTCGGTCGTAAGCATGCCCTTGTACACCATGGTGCGCGCCGAAAGCGTCGCCGTGTAGAAGTGCTCGCCGCCGTCCTCGTGGCGGTAACGGATATCCATCGACGCCCGCCGACGGATGATGTAAAGCTTGCGCTCGAAGTCCTCCGCGTCTTCCACGCTTTCGCCCCGGCCGATGAAAACCTGGCGCATGAGTGGCTCGCGCGCCGCCGAGGCCTCGCCAAGCGTGTCGCTGCGCACCGGCACGTCGCGCCAGCCGAGAAGCACCTGCCCCTCCTCCTCCACGATCTCCGCGTAAATCCGCTCGCAGTTCGCGCGGTCCTCCGCGTCTCGCGGCAGAAATACCGTGCCGACCGCGTATTCGCCCTCTTCCGGCACATCGATCCCCGCCGCCGGCCCGACCGCCTTGAAAAACTTGTGCGGAAACTGGATGAATAACCCCGCCCCGTCACCAGTGTTCGGGTCGCACCCGCAGCCGCCGCGATGGTCCATGTTGCGACACATCTCGAGAGCACTCTCGATAATCGCGTGCGACTTCCGCCCCTTGAGGTGACACAAAAACCCGACACCGCAGTTCTCCCGCTCCGTCGAGGGATCATAAAGCCCCTGCGGGAAGGGAAGATTGGGATCGCCGATTCTACGCGGATTCAGAGCCATAAGGACCAACGCTTGCGAAATGCACTTTCCCTTGGCAAGCGGCGAATCCGAAAAAATGCCCTCGCAGGGCCTCGAACCCAAGATTCCGTTTCCGCCGGTGCCCCCAACACGGCGTCCGCCGGACCAGAACGCACGCAGACCTCAAACATAGGTGAAACATGGCGTATCTATAAACTTCAAAATATAAGCAAGCTTAATACCACTAAAGAATCTTTAAGTCATTGTTCTTCAAATTCATAAAGATCAAAATTTCTACAGCAAACAAATGGCTGGCATTTATTATTGCTTGGAATCTTGGGCACGCCGGGCGGCACTGGGCGTTTCCGGCACGTTTTTGCGGTCGCCGCTCTTTGGTGTTGTTGCGGCGGCGGGATTCGTTTGGTTGATGACCCATGCCAGCAAAAAAGATTGATCTGGAGGTCGTGAAATTCGTCCTCGACCAAAACATCGAGGAGCAGCGCACCGTCGCCAACATCATGGAGGACCTGCGTCGCCAACTCGAACAGGAGGAAGCCGAAAAGGAGAAGAAAGAGCGCGTGAAGAAGCAGTTTGCCGTGCTCGTTTCCGATCCCGAGAAGGATTTGGAGGGCAAGATCAAGACCGGATGGGTTCTGCAAATCCCGGAGGGCGACGATCCGAGCACGGTGGAGGCGCGCCTCATCGATGCCGCCCTCGAATTCAACACCTCCTCGAAAGGCCGCAAAATGCCGGTCTCCAGCATCGGCGACGCCTGCGAGGCCCTCCCCCCGCGCATCACCAAAGACCACCAAGTCTGGATCAAGACAAAGGAACCGATCTACCTCCTGCGGACGGATAACAAGATCATTCTTCCGGACGGACTGTGATGCCATAGAGCGGGGCGGAATGGGCGGGGACAGACCAATATTAGCTTTTCTTATCATGTCCAACAGTTAACCCACTTCCGGAGTTTTTCTCTTGAACCCCGTTACGTCTGCAAAACTCTTATGCAGCGATGAAGACGCGATTGCTCACCGCGGCGGCGGTTTTCGCGGGTATTGGGCTGATTGCCGGTTGCGGCGGCCAGTCTGAACCCGTTGTCTACGACGTGCCGAAAGAAGAGAAACCCGCGCCCCGGCAACCGGTGGGCGCGCCCATGGCAGGGGGTGCGGTGGGTGAGACACCCATGTCTGGAGAATTGCCGGGCGCAGGAGTCGCTTCCGCGGGCGGCGAGCGACCGGTCTCAGAGGCGATGATTGGACAAGCGCTGCCCGAAGGAGCCGTGAACGTCGACGGCGACCAACCTGAATGGGAAGCGCCCGACCATTGGGAAGCCGGGCCGGTCTCCGCCATGCGCCGCGGCAGCTACAGCGTTTCCGGGCCCGAGGGCTCCGCTGATATCTCCATCACAACTTTCCCCGGCGATGTCGGCGGTCTCCTCGCCAACGTCAACCGCTGGCGGGGCCAGCTCAACCTCGGCCCGATCAGCGAAGACCGTCTGCCCGACTACACCCGCGCCGAGACGATTCACGGCCGTGAGGCGACGATCGTCGAGTTCGACGGACCCAGCCAGGGAACAGTTACCGCAATTTTCAATTACGGCGGTGACTCATGGTTTTTTCGTCTCACGGGCCCGAATGCACTCGTCGAACGCGAGCGGGTTGCTTTCCTCGAGTTCCTGCGGACCATCCGTTTTCCCGATGAGTGAGCCCGCCGCACGCGCCAAACCGCCCGCCCTCGGGGTCGGTTTTGTGAGTTTATTCTTCTTCATTCTCGCGGCATCGGGATTCTTCGTCGTCGTCGGCAACTTAACAGGTATCGCTGCCGGATCACGGCTGGTGCCGACGGTCGAAAACCTGCCGGGGCTCATGAGCACCACCCTCGTGCTTTTTGCCCTCGGGTGCGTGCCCGTGTTCTTTCGTAGTCTCGCGGCGGGCAGACGCTGAACAGGCGCTCCGCCTGCCGCTGTTTTGTCCTCTTATTCCACCGTGAAAACGATTCACCAATTCTTCAGCAGCATCCGGCTCACCGTCCTTCTCCTCGCCGTGAGCACGGTGCTCGTCTTCTTCGGCACGCTCGACCAAGTCCACTACGGGATCTTCCACACGCAGCAGCGCTACTTCGAGAGCCTCTTCGTGGTGTGGTCCTATCCCGTGCAGTGGCCCGGCCACGAGCTGCTCGGCTGGATCGAGCTGCCCCTGCCCGGCGGGTATCTCGTCGGCACGCTCCTCGTCATCAACCTGTTTTTCGCCCACTTCCGCTACTACCGCTCCGGCTGGCGCAAATCCGGCATCATCCTCATCCATGCCGGGCTCGTCCTCCTCCTCGTCGGCCAACTGTGGACGCAGTTGCGCCAGAAGGAATACTTCATGTGGCTGGCCGAGGGTGAATCGAATAACTACGTCGAGTCCTTCCACACCGACGAACTTGTTGTTATCGACCGCTCCGACCCGCAGCGCGACCGCGTCTATAGCTGGCCCGTCGAAGCCTTTTCGCGTGGACAGACGGAGCTGCGCCACCCCGGCTTGCCCTTCCGCCTGCGCGTCGTCGGCTACGCGCAGAACGCAGCCATCTTTCCGATGGAACAAGGTCCGCCCAACACTCCTGACCTCAATGTCACACGCGGCATCGGTGCCGACCGCAACCTCACCTTCATTCAGATCGCCCCGACATTCCGCGAGGGCGAGCGCAACGTCACAACCGCACTTGTCGACGTCGTCACGCCCGACGGCCCGCGCGGTCGCTGGATCGTCTCCAATGTCTTCCGCCAGCGCGATCCCATGCGCGAATTCTTTCCCCGGCAGACCTTCGAGGTGGACGGACGGGAGTTCGAGGTCGCCCTGCGCTTCGAACGCCGATACCTCCCCGAGCCAGTCAAACTGATCGAGTTCCGCCACGACCGCTACCCCGGCACCGACATTCCCTTCAATTTCTCCAGCGAAGTGACCCTCGGCGACCCCGGCTCAGACGACGCCCGCCGCGCCCTCATCTATATGAACCATCCGCTGCGCTACGACGGGCTCACCTTCTACCAGGCCAGCTTCGCCGAGGGCGACACCATGTCGATGTTCCAGGTCGTCGGTAATCCCGCCCGCTGGATCCCCTACTGGTCCACCCTGATTATTACCGTCGGGTTGCTCCTCCAGTTCGGGCTCAGCTTCATTTCCCGCTTTTACCTCGCACCGGCGGGCGCAGCCGCCCCCGCCCCGCGGCCCGCCGCACGCCAATCCGCCGCCGGACCCGTGAAATGACAACCGAACGCACAACCCTCCTCCAACGGATCGTCGTCGGCGCCGTCTTCGTCTTCGCCGGCCTGCTCTTTCTGCGTCACGCCATGCCCGAACGTTACGACAGCGATTTTGACATCGCCGCGTTCGTCGCTCTCCCCGTGCAGGAGGGCGGACGCATCAAACCTGCCGATACCGTCGCCCGCACGACCCTCCTCGTCATCGCCAACCGCACCACCGTGCGCGACGGCGACGAACGACTGCGCGCAGCAGAATGGTTCACGGAGTTCGCACTCAACCCCGCCCGTGCCGTCGAGCGACCGGTCTTCCGCGTCGAGCACCCCGAAGTCATGGGAATCCTCGGTATTCCCGCTGATGAGCGCATGTATGTTTCGCTCGCGGAAATCCTCCCGCACTTCGATACCCTGCGCTCGCAATGGGAGTCCATCCCCGCGGAGAGCCAGTTGCGCACGTCCTACGAAGCCGCCTTGGCTAAACTGCGCGACGCCATCGGTCTCTACGACGCTCTTTCCCATGCCTACACCGGTCCGCCGGTCCTCGGCCGCGCCGACACCGGTCTGCGCATGCTCCGCCGCGCTCTCAACGACCGCGCCACACTCGATCCGGAATCCGAGGAAGCCCGCACGGTCGAAAACGCTCTCTCCCTCTTTGCCGGACACTTCAACCGTGCGGCCCGCACGACCGTTCTCGCCACCGTTCCTCCGCTGGAGGGCGCGGACGATCCGCTGGCGGAATGGTCAAATCTGGGTTCCGTGCTCCTTGAAGCCACCGAGACCGGCGACCTCGATCCCCTCGCCGTGACCTACGCCGAGATGGCCGCCGCCTTCCGCGCAGACGATACCGCTGAATTCAACTCGCGTGTGGCCGATGCCGCCAACCTCCTCGCCGCCCGCGGCCATCCACCCGCCGGGAAGATCGCCTTCGAGCACTTCTTTAACCAGCTCTCACCCTTCACCTATGCCGCCGTCGTCTACCTGCTCGTCTTTCTCGCCGCCGCCGCAAGCTGGACCGTCTGGCCCCGCGTCTTCGCCAACACTGCCTTCTGGCTCATGGCCGCCGCCTTCGCCGTGCATACCTTTGGCATGTTCGCACACGCTTACCTTATGGGGCGCCCGCCCGTCACCAACCTCTACACTTCCGCCATCTTCGTCGGCTGGGGCACCGTCCTCCTCTGCCTCTTCCTCGAAAAACGCTTCCGCAACGGACTTGCCGCCGCCGCCGCCGCGCCCGTCGGCTTCTGCACCCTCATCATCGCTTACCACCTCAGCTTTACCGGCGACACCGTCGAGGTCATGCGCGCCGTCCTCGACTCCAACTTCTGGCTCGCCACCCATGTGCCCACCGTCACGATCGGCTACTCCGCCAACTTCCTCGCCGGCAGCCTCGCCATCGTCTACCTCCTACGCGACCGCCTCTTCGGCGGACTCCCCGCCCCCTCCGCCCGCCTCATCGAAGGCATGGTCTACGGCGTCATTTGTTTCGCCCTCCTTTTCAGTTTCGTCGGCACCGTTCTCGGCGGGATATGGGCCGACCAGTCGTGGGGACGCTTCTGGGGCTGGGATCCCAAGGAAAACGGCGCCCTCATGATTGTCCTCTGGAACGCCCTCATCCTCCACGCCCGCTGGGCCAAACTCGCTCCGCCCACCGGTATCATGCAGCTCGCTATCGTCGGCAACATCATCACCGCATGGTCGTGGTTCGGCACCAATATGCTCGGCGTCGGCCTCCACGCCTACGGCTTTATGGACGCCGCCTTTTTCTGGCTCATCGCCTTTGTCCTCTCCCAGCTCGCCTGCATCGCCGTCGGGTGGTTGCCGCGCCTGCGGCTCTTCCGTCTGCGCCCGGAGCCCGTCGGCCCGACCGGCGAAGCCCCGCCCCGCGCGCCCGGCGACCTCACGGCGGGCTAGACCATGGGCGAATTTCGCATCGCCGCTCTCCTCCTCCTCGCGATCATCATTTTCACTCTCGCGCGCAGCCTCGCGCCCGAGACGTTTCTCAGCCTCATCCTCGTCCTCCTCGCGCTCCTCTGCGCGGGCATGACGGTCGTCAACCTAATGCAGGCGTGTAAAGCCGACCCGCGCTTTCTCTCCGCCCGTGCCCTCGGCTGGATCCAGATTGGCACCGGCACCGCCCTCGCCACCGTCTTCCGCCTCCTCGGCCAAGAACCGGGCTCACTCCCCATCCTCGTCGGCCTCGCCTATATCGCCGGCGGTTGCCTCGTCCTCCTCGCCGCCGCCCTGCACGCCCTCTTCAACCGCTGACCTCCGCCCTGGAAACACAGCCCAGCGACACGCTGCAAGCCGCCTACCCGAAGAATCTTGTCATATAATTTAATTCTGAGCTATGTTTTAATTATCTCAGAATTATATATGTTGCGTGCTGGAGAGCGGCGATTTGTGCCGTGGACGTGTTTAAGCGCGGAGGTGGGCCTCAAAGACGGCGGCGTCCTCAGGTGAGTCTACCGCGATCATGGGTGCATCGGTGAGGCCGACAGCGATGCGGTGGCCGTGTTCGAGCACGCGCAGCATTTCGAGACGCTCGGAAAG
>SKLD01000257.1 GCA_007123395.1 Opitutales bacterium | reverse complement strand
TCCCCGTTATACCACACGCTGTAGCGCTGCTTCAGTGTCTTCATGAACCCCGCAAGGCTGCCCATGCGGCTCTTCAGGTGCTCCCGCAGTTCCTCCGCGTCGGTCAACTCCGAGTCCAGCAACCATGCCGCCCGCCGCGCGTCCAGGTTGAGATACGGACACTTCTCCTCCCCGTAGAGCACACGGAAGCGCCGCACCAGCTCCTTGTCATCCGCATCCTTCGCCTTCGGATCCACGCGCACGAGGATGTGGTAGTGGTTGGACATCACGCAGAAGGTCAGCACCTCCACCCCGCAGAAGTCCGCCACCCGCCGCAGCTCCGCGACAAAGCGGTCCTTCGCCTCTTCGTCGCCGAGCCAGCGCTCCTTGTTCACACAACGACCGTAGCAGTGATAACATCCGGATTCGCCCTCCGGCGCCACGAGTCTTCGAGGAAACGGTCTTCTATACATGGAACCCACCCAAACAGACCCCGGAGGCCATGGCAAAACAAATGTCGAACATTTGAACCGTGAAATGTGCCACCGCAACACCGGAATTGGTTTGGCTTGATTGCGCCGGGCCTTCCAAGCCAACCTGCTTCGTATTCCCCGACCGATGAGAACCGTAGCCCTGATCACCCTAGCCCTTACCATGTCCACGTCCGCAACGCCCATTCAAGCACCATGGCCCGCCCCTGTCCCCGGCCACGCGGCGGTGGAGCCGGGAGAACACCCGCGTCTCTTTTTCCGTCGGGCGGATCTGCCGCGGCTTCGCGCGAGGGCGGAAACTCCTGAGGGACAGGCCATTCTCGCGCGGCTTCGCGAACTGCTCGGCGGCGCCGACGGCATGCCGGAGCATTATCGACCGAAAGACGTTCCCTTCGGCGACGGCACCCGCCCCATCGACCTGCCGGTGGGGGCCTACAGTATCGGGCACGCGGCTGGATTCGGGCTTCTTTATCAACTAACCGGCGAAAAAAGATACGCTGAACTCGGGGCCGAGTGCTTTGAATGGGCGTTTGCCGGCATCCGTGACCGCGACCGCACGGGCCGCTACGGTTGGAAAGGGGGCTCGGGTGCCCTCCGCGCGGGACCAACGCTCGGTTGGTATGCGGTCGCCTATGATCTTCTGCACGACGGCTGGGACGAGAACTTCCGCGTGAAAGTGGCCCGGGCCATCCAAAACTTCAGCCAAGGCGGACGCACGACGCTTGTTAATCTCGCCGGGGGGGCGAGCCATGCCCCGATCAGCAACCACTGGGGCATGCAAGTCGGCGGCGCGGCACTCGCCCTCCTCGCGATCAAGGGGGATCCCGGCGTGGACATGGACATCATCGCTCCGCTCTTGGAAAAGAACCAAAAAGGAATCGAGCGCGCACTCACCGAGGGTTTCGGCGAAGGCGGATTTTTCGCGGAGGGTGACGGCACGGGCTCCATGGCGGCCCACATTGCTTTACTCCCCGCCGTGCAGGCTTGGCGAACCGCGGCAGGGGTCGACTTCGCCACCGCCCGCCCGAACGTGCAATGGATGGCAAAGCGCTGGATGTTCCTTGCCCAAATGGAGGACGGGCAGGCCGACTTTCGTCCCAACCGCGGGGGTTACCCGCACAACACATGGGCGCGCTCCACGTTATCCGGAGGCGGCTACTTCGCCCATGCCTTCGGCATTTTGGATGACGAATACCTGCCCGGTCTCCTCTGGATCTACGACCGTTGGTTCCGTGCGGCAGACCTTGCCGACGGCACGCCGTTCGACACGGTGAGCGTTTATCCACACACCGCCGTGTTGGCTTTCATCAACTTCCCCTTCGAACTCGAACCGGAACACCCCAGCGTTTCCTGGCCCCGCCGAAACCACGACGCACGGCACGGATTTCACGCTTGGCGAAACCGTTTCGAAGATGAAAGCGATGTCATCATCTCGGTCCTGAACCGGACAACGCCAGGCTATATCCGAGCCTCGGCGGAGAATACGGTGAGCCTTCTGACGAACGGAGAATTGCAGACATGGGGTCGGTTCCGCGGCGGTATTCTCGCGGAATATGATGTGCGCGAACACGGAGGCTCCGTTCTCACTTTTCGCGACGGCGGTTCCTTCGCGGTGGATTTCTCCGGAAAATCCGGAAGGGATGTGATGCTCGTGTGGCATGGCTTTGGAGCACCGGAAACCAACCGATTGCGAATGGGGGAGCACACCCTCGCCTTTCTCTTTCCCGGCGCGGGTGACACGCCGTCCATCGAAGTGCTCGAAGACGCCGTGCGTGTTGGTGACCAAACCGTGCGTGTCATCTCCCGTCGGCTGTCCCTGAAACATTGACGCGGGCCCTGGCCGCGGAGGCCCCATCGAGGGGGTTCCAGCCAAATCCTCGGTTCCATCCGCCGCGTCACGACACCGGCGCCGCAGTCTCAGAACTCTTGATCCGTCACCTCTTGCAAAACCGCGGAAATTTTCCGAAGGCCCTGTCGGTGAGCGTTTTGTGATTTTTTGGAGGCTGCGGGGCCGCAGCTTGCGGTGTGAAGACAAAAATGACACCTTCCCGGCTGAAAAGTAATCGGGCTTGATTGCCCAAGCGACCGGGAGGTGCCATTAACCAACTACTCTTGCCACTCATTCCACCGGGGGCAACCCCGATCAACGAACACGTCAGCGTCTGGCGCGACGAAAAGACGTGGACCTACTTTGTCGGGCACCAGCCGGTCCACCGGCACGAGTCCGACGACCTGCGGCTGTTCCGCCTGACGGTCGCGCAACTGATCGATTCGGGGAACTGCCGCCCGTGCCAGATCATCCGCGTTTTCGGGATCAGCAAGAGCCACGTTGACCGCATCATGCGCCTCTACCGCGCCGAAGGAGCGGCGGTTTTTTTTCGTCAGAGCCGCGGCAAAAAGAGGACGGGCGGCGGCCCGGTCCTCACCGCCGCGGTGCTGGAGCGGGCGCAGAGCCTGCTGGACGAGGGCCTCGGCAAACGGGCCGTGGCCGATGAACTGGGCATCGCCTATGCTACCTTCCGGCGGGCCGTCTGGGATGGGTGCCTGCGCCTGCCCGCACCCGCCGAAAAATAAATGCCAGCCATTTATTTTGAAGCGGTTTACGGCCTTCGGAAGATCCGAGTGAAGTGCTGCCGAGGTTTTCTGTTTTTCCGGATTGCGGAAACGCGCCGGTTTGCAAAGAACGTCAGCGGTAAGATTTTCCCTTTCCAAACCGGCGTCCCCGGGCGCACGGCCCAACCCTAAAAGACAGAAGACAACCCATGCAATACGACAAAATCACGCACGATGTTCTTATACGCTACGAGGGGAATCCGGTCCTCACGGCGGCGGACTTCCCTATCAAGATGCGGTCCGTTTATAACTCCTCTGCCATCAAGACGCCCGACGGCCGCTACGTCATGCTCTGCCGGTGCAACCTTCTCAACCACCGCACGCTGCTGTGGGGCGCCGACAGTGAAGACGGTCTCAGTTGGAAGCTGCGTTCCGAGCCTTTTGCGGTGCCGGACACAGAGGAGTGGAACCGCTACGCCTCGACGGTCTACTACGATCCCCGCATCACCTACATCGACGGCGAGTTTATTGTGCTTCTTGCGTGCCAAAACACGGAGTATACCCGCGTTGCCCTCTTTCGTTCGAAGGACCTTGAGACGTTGGAATACGTGAGCTATATCAACGCGCCGGATAACCGCAACATGGTCATTTTCCCGGAGAAGAGCGCGGACGGACGCTACATGCGTCTTGAGCGCCCGAACCTTGCCTCGGCGGGCGGCAAGGGCAACATTTGGCTGAGCTACTCGCCCGACCTCATCCACTGGGGCGACTCCCATGAGTCCCTGCGCACCACCGATGTATGGAACTACGGGATCAGCGGGCTCGGACCCTCCACTGTGCCGCACCGTATCGACGAGGGATGGCTCATCATTTTCCACGCCATCATGAACAACTGCACGACGCGGGAATACTCCGTGGGTGCCGCCATCCTCGACGCCGACCGTCCGTGGATCGTCCGGCACGTCACGCGCAACCCGATCCTTTACCCCGAAGCGGATTATGAGATGCGCGGACTCGTCGACCACGTTTGCTTCCCCTGCGCGAAAATCATCGAACCAGACGGAACCCTCAAACTCTACTATGGGGGCGCCGATACCGTGCAATGCGTCGCCACGGGCACACTCAGCGACGTCGTGGAAGCATGTAAACACCATTGAGCGCGGTGGGGCGGGCTTTCCGGGCAGGGTGTGAACGAAGTTTGTAGCTGAGTGACCCCACTGACTCTCTTCTCGGTGAGCACCATTTGCTCGCACCGCGCTTTTGTGTCACGGCGAAGCTCGAAGAGCAAAGGGGGAAGCCCCCCGGTCGGCGGCGGCGGGCGTATGCGCGGCGCGTGCCCCAAGACGGTCAGGCCAGAGGGCAGCCGACAAGGATGCCTGAACCGATCCATGCCGTGTCAGCCCCGCGTGCGGTCGATTTGTCCGCGCGTCATTGAGGATTCATTCCCCGCCTTCGCATGCCACCCACAGTTACGCAAAATAACTTTTTCTTGGCGCAAAAATGTCTGTAATTTATCGGTCGGAAAGCGTATCATGGACTGAGGTTATATGCTTTAGAAACACACCCTAATCATTCCCCGTCAGACGATCCCCTGTTGTTCCCCTTGGCAAAGCGATGTTCGATGTCCCCGCGATCCTTGACGCAGGAATTCGCGGTGCGTCTAAGGCTTGTTTTCTTTCGTATCCCTGAAAAACCAAATAATCCTAAAACAATCAATTGAGTATGCTCCTGACCGATCCCCTGACCTCCGCGCGCGCGGAGCAAACGAACGACACGCCACGCGCGTGCGTCTCCATTTTCTCCGCCATGGTTGTTCTCGCGGGCGGTTTTGGCGCCACAGCCGCGATGGCGCAACCGCCACCCGATGAGGAGGACATCTTCCAACTGCCGGAGTTCGTCGTCGACGCCAGCCAGGACCGTGGCTACCGCGCCACCAACACCCTCACGGGCACCTTTCTGGACACGCCGCTGAAGGACAGCCCCTTCGCCATCGATGTCTTCATGCCCGACCTCATCGCCGACACGGGTTCGACGAACATGCGCGAGGTTCTCGCCTACGACTCCGGGCTGCAACTGGAGAACACCATCGGCTCGCAGGGGCCCACGGGCGAAGGCGGCTACACCATGGGCACGGAGTTCGATGCGCGCGGCATCGACAACGCGGAGACCGACATCGTCACGCGGGGGTTCCGCGCCCCCACCTTGAAAAACGGCTTTTTCACGCAGACCCGTGTGGACACGATCAACATCGCGCGCGTGGAGCGCGCGGGCGGGCCGCAGTCGCTCCTCTACGGCATCGGGGCCATCTCCGGCATCACCAATGTGATCACGAAGCGTCCCCTGCCCGAGCCGCGCTACCGCTTGGCAAGCTTCGTCGGCAACCATGACTTCTACCGCGGCACGGCGGAGGCCACCGGGCCGATCTGGAGCAACGACAACATGCAATTGAACTTCAACGCCCTCCTTGCGCTGCAAAAGGAGGGCACCATCCGGCCGCACCGCAAGGAGGAATCCATCTTCTTCGCACCGGCGCTGCAGTTCCGCGGCTGGGACGCGACGACGGTTTTTCTCGCCTCGGAAATCGGCTGGCGCAAGCAGCACGGCAGGGGACCGGCGGACATCGGCCATCCGCGCGCCGGGCTCATCGATCCTCGCACAGGCAATCCCTCGGGAGTGAGCCAGACAGGGGATCCGGCGCGGTTTCTGGAGGATTACCTCGGCCTCGGCCCCTACGGCAACATCGGCGGACCCGACACGTTCACGGAGGACGATGTGACCAACTGGCACCTTGAGATCACGCAGCGGATCGGCCGCAACTTCCGTATTCTTGCATCGTTCAACCGGGACGAGCAGGACCGCGACGAGAGAAATTTCCTACTCTCGCCCCGCATCGTGGAGCGCTACGCGGACGACGGCACCTTCATCGAAGATGCCATCGAATACGCCTTCGGGGCGGAAGACGAAACCCGCCGCACGCACCAAGCGCGCGTGGCCGCGCTGGCGTCCTTCGAGTTCCTCGGCGGGCAGCACAGCTTTGTGGCGGGGCGGCAGGATTTCAGTCAGCGGCGCAACTTCGACCAGCCGATCGAATCCTCCGTCATCGAAGTGAATGAATTGTTCCACCTCTGGCCGGCGGACGGTTCCTCCATCCGCTACGAAGGCGAGGAGTTGCCGCTGCCGCGCGCACGCGACTTCATGAACACATGGTATCAGGGGCATTACCTCATTTACCAAGGCAGTCTATGGAACAGCCGCATCCACCCCGTGCTTGGCTACCGCTGGGATCGCACCCACACGCGGGCTCTGCGCTCCAATGTCCTTGAAGACGGAAGCCTCGGAGAACCGTTCGACCATATCGACCGCAACACCCTCGACGGCTACGCCAACGCGGGCGAACCCTTCAATGTGGAAACGCCCACGCTCGGGCTCTCCGTGAGTATCACCGACAATCTGTCCGTCTACGGCGTCTACGCCGAGGGGATCGCCCTCTCCAATGTCGCGCAGCGGGACGGCAACGACGAAGGGTTTCCGCCCGAATTCACCCGCAACCGCGAGGTGGGAATAAAGTTCAGCGCATGGAACGAGCGCATCTCCGGGCGCGTGACCTACTTCAACCTGCAAAAGCGCGGCGGCGTGCGCTTCAGCTTTTACGCGCCCCGTCCGG
>SKLD01000520.1 GCA_007123395.1 Opitutales bacterium | reverse complement strand
TAATTTGGGCGATTTGTAGTTGAAAAAAGAAGGAGTGAGTGGGGCCGGAGGAAACGACGAATGAAACATATTATCCAAAATTCCGCGGTTGAATTCATCTCTTCAGGATTACACGTATGGCTCCGCCCGCTCGCCAAAGCCTTCGCGCCGGAAAAGGACTTGGGAATTGAAGGCGTTCAACCGCGCCGGTTTGAGGCGAAACCAAGGCAGAATCTGCACAAACTTGTGCGCCCCGCACCCCGGAACCGCACACTCCGGCTTGTACTTTGGACACTTGCTGAAGTGGCAGACCATCCCGAGATACCGCTGCTCGTTCGCATCCACCAAATGAAGACAAAACGTGTGGTGCGCGATGGAAAGGTAGATCTCCTTCTCGTTTAGCTCCTTCACCACCCGGGAACAGATCCGGCGCATGTGATCAGCCCGCTCGGGCGAGGTCACCCAGACCGCCATATCGATGTTGTTGCACTGATGGTAGACAGAGATCCCGCGTCGCCGCAGACGGCTGTGGTAGGGCACTTCTTTCCACAGCGGCAGAGCCACCGAGCCAAATAAGCGCACCTCGCACACCTCCGGCATCTCTGCCAAACGCTGGCTCACCACCCCAGCCGCTTTGCGGAAGTCGGCCTGACGACCCAGCATCCGCTTGTCCTCCTGCGCGATCTCGCCCAGACTGACGGGAGTGGTGCGCTCCCGGACCTGCAACAACTCGTAAAGAGACTCCGGGTCGATCTCATCATCCTCCGCAAGCTCCTCATAGGGGTCCACGAGGAGCGACTCTTCCGCAGGGTCTTCGGCCTGGCTTTCCGGCGTGTGCTCACTGACGGGCGAGTAATGCCCGTGCTTCGCGAAAAACAGGTCCTCTACCCACTCCAGGAGAATACGGTCCCCCCGGTCCGGTGCGAGGGCATGCTCCTCGACAATCGAGCCGGGACGGAGCCCGAGATCAATGGCCATGAGAACATGCCGCTCCTGCAACTTGCCGGTTTCCTTAAAGAAACCCCACGTGTGTTCGTTTCTTCTCCTGCGCCTCTTTGCCATCTTGAAAACCTTTCGCTCCCATCCTGTCGGAACCGTCGCGGGACCACACCGGGCCCTTCGGAACCCAATCACAAACGGGAAAGCCGCTTGAACGCAAGGATCCTGATTGCTCTTTTCAGAAGCGCCGCACGCCCCGCTCCAACTCCGCGACCGTCCGTGCCTCGCTGGTGCTTCAGAGCCGTCGCAAAGCGGGCGCGCTTCATAGTTATAAATTAAAACTTTGACCCCGGGGGAAAGGAGTCGATTAATGGGGGAAGCATGAGAGTTGGGAAAACGGACATTGAAGTATCGCGGTTAACGCTCGGCACGTGGGCCTTTGCAGGCGGAAAAATTTGGGGCGATCAGGATTTAAAAACCTCCATCACGACGGTGCATGCGGCCTTGGACAACGGGCTGACGACCTTTGACAGTGCCCCCGGCTACGGTGCGGGGGAGGCGGAGCGGGTGCTTGGATTGGCCTTGGAAGGGCGGCGCGCTGAAGCCGTAATCGCGACGAAGGTTGCGCCGGAGCAACTCGGTTACCAAGACCTCTTGGAGTCCTGTGAAGCGAGTTTAAAGCGCTTGCGGACGGACTATATTGACCTGCTGCAAGTTCACTGGCCGAGCCACGCGATTGCGATGGAAGAGAGCATTCGGGCTTTCCGGAAGTTAAAGGAGCAGGGAAAAGTCCGCTACATCGGGGTGTGTAATTTCGGACCGCGGGACATGCGCGACTGGCTGGCTCAAGGGGGTGAAATGGTCTCCAACCAGTTGCCGTATTCACTCTTAAGCAGAGCGATTGAGTATGAGATCATTCCGGACAGCCGGGAGCGCGGCATTTCCATCCTACCCTACAGCCCCCTGATGCAAGGTTTGCTGGCAGGTAAGTTTGCAACAGCTGACGATGTTCCGGAAGGGCGCGCCCGCTCCCGGCACTTCAGTGGAACGAGGAGATCCGCGCGCCATGGCGAAGCGGGCTGCGAAGAAGAGACCTTTGCGGCGATTGAGGAAATCGGCGTGTTGGCGGAACAGGTGGGGCTGCCGATGGAGCGTCTGGCCTTGGCATGGCTGCTGCATCAGGACAGCGTGGCGAGCGTTATTGTCGGGGCTCGCAACATCGATCAGCTCATGGAAAACCTGCCGGCAAAGGATGTCGCGTTATCGACAGAGATTTTGCAAGCGCTCAACGGTGCAACCGGGCGTTTGAAACAGTTGTTGGGACCCAATCCGGATCTATGGGAAAGTCCCGGACGGTTTCGTTAAGGAGAAAGAGAGCATGAGAGCACTCCGTTTGCGGGAGCCCGGTCACTTTGACCTGATTGAACTGCCTGAAGTCGGGCCATCCGATTTGGGGCCTGAAGAGGCGTTGGTCCGTGTTTGCCATGTGGGTCTGTGCGGGACGGACATCCATGCCTTTCACGGGCGGCAACCTTTTTTCGACTATCCGCGCATCCTCGGGCACGAACTGGGGGTTGAGGTCATGGCCGTGGGCGAGGCGGTCACGGCTTTGCAGCCGGGGACGCGCTGTGCGGTGGAGGCCTACTTTAGCGGACCGGGCGACCGGGCCTTTGCCCGTGGATTGACCAATTGTTCCGTATCGACGAAATGCCTCGGGGTGCATGTGGATGGAGGCATGCGGGACGTCTATATCCTCCCGGCGAACAAGCTGCATCCGTCGACCTTGCCGACGCGCAGCCTTGCTTTGGTGGAACCCCTCTGCATCGGGCACCACGCGGTCGAACGGGCGAACCTCCACGGGGATGAAGTGGGTGCGGTAATCGGGATGGGGCCCATTGGATTGGGTGTCGTTCAGTTTGCCCGGTTGGCGGGCGTGGATTTGACGGCCGTGGACATTTCAGAGCAGAGGCTGGCGACGGCCCGGCGCCTGTTTCCCGGATTGAAGACGCTTAGGGTCGATCCCGACCAATCCCTTCGTGAGCTATGGGAAGCGACGGGAGTGGAAGATCCGGAGGTAGTCTGGGATTGTACCGGAAACAAGGCTTCCATGGAATCGGCTATCGGCCTGCCGACAAACGGCGGCAAGATTATCTTGGTTGGTATCTACAAGGGGACGCTCACTTTTTCGGATCCGGACTTCCACCGGCGCGAGCTGGATATTCTTGCTTCGCGCAATGCGCGCGCGGTGAACTTCCGTTCCGTGATCAATCTGATGGAGAGCGGCCTTGTGAATGCCGATACATGGATCACCCATGAATGCGAGGCTGCTGACTTCCCCGCCAAACTTCCCGCATGGCTGGCACCCGACTCCGGCCTGCTGAAAGGAGTCATTCAATTCAAGGCGTAACGTATGGATAAACTGGATAAACTGTTTTCACTTAAAGGAAAGACGGCCCTTGTCACCGGCAGCTACCGCGGGCTTGGCCTGCATCTGGCCCGCGGGCTCGCTGAATCCGGTGCCCGTGTGGTTATCAACGGCCGCTCGGAGGAGGGGGTGTTGGCCGCGGCAGAAGCGCTCGCTTCCGAAGGCCTCGAGGTCATGGGGGCAGTCTTTGATGTGACCAATGAAGCATCGGTCAATCTGGGGTTGGCACCCGTCATGGCGAAATGGGGAGCGGTTGACATACTGGTCAATAACGCCGGAATTCAGCGGCGTCATCAGCTGGAGGAAATGCCCGTTGAGGACTTCCGCCTCGTCATAGAGACAAATCTCACCGCAGCCTTTGTCACGGCCAAGGTTGTGGCCCCCGCCATGATACAGGCGCAGTCCGGAAAAATCATCAATATCTGTTCCCTCATGTCGGACCTTGCCCGTCCCACCACGGGTAATTACGCAGCGGCCAAAGGGGGACTCAAGATGCTCACGCGGGCGATGGCGGCGGAGTGGGCCCGGCATAATATTCAGGTAAACGGTATTGCTCCGGGATACTTTGAAACGGAAATGACCCGCAAGCTGAAGGAGGATCCCGAGTTTAACCGGTGGATCTGCGGCCGCACACCCGCCGGGCGATGGGGCACCCCGGATGAGTTGCAAGGGCTGGCCATTTTCCTGGCCTCGACCGGATCTTCGTTTGTCAACGGTCAGGTGATTTTTGTCGATGGTGGCTTAAGCGCGGCCATTTAGTTGTTTGTACATCGGGTACACCGACGTCCTCGAACGCCGCCTCGCCCGGCATAGTAACCCCGACGCCAAGAGGCCCCTCGGCAAGTTTGCGCACAAGATCCCAGGGCGGCAACGGTTGCAGCCCGTCGATGCCGACCCCGCGCTTTGAATCACACTCGTTGAAAGGATCGGGATGCACGGGGCGTTGACACCGCGGGTACGGCGGCAACGATGCCGAAATGTTTTCCTCACGCTTTCTTCCTCTTCCCTGCCTTGCGCTGATGGTGTCGGTCTCCCTCCTTTCCGGGCAAGGCGCGGTGAGCAGGATTTACCAGCAACACTGCGCGGTCTGCCATGGCGCTGAGATGCGCGGCGGTTTGGGAGGATCGCTCCTTGCGCGCGACCTCATTCATGGAGACCATCCGGGCACCCTTGCCCGAATCATCCGCGAGGGCCTGCCGGACGACGGCATGCAAGCGTTCCGCAATGTGCTCAGCGAGGAGGAAATTCACGCGCTCGTGGTTTACATCCGGGAAGGCCGCGCGGCCGCGCTGGACGACCGGGGACCCCGCACGGCCCGGCAAGACGAAGGCGTCTTCGAGACCGAGGAACACAATTACCGCTTGGAAGTGGTTGCGGAAACGGCGGGCGAAATCTGGGGCATGGATTTCTTCCCCAATGGCGACATGCTGTTCACCGAAAAAGAGGGTAACCTGCGCATTCTCAGAACCGACGGGCGCGTAACCGACTCCGTGGCGAACCTTCCGCCGATCTTGCACCACGGGCAAGGCGGCCTCATGGAGGTCGCCTTTCACCCGGACTATGAAGAAAACGGATGGGTTTATCTGGCCTACTCCGAGCCCCTCGCGGAAAATAGCCGCCGGACCCAAACAACGGTGGCCCGGGGAAGGATCGTTGACCACACATGGGTCGATCATGAAACCATCTGGAGGGCGGTCGACCGCTTCTACACCACCGCGCGCCACCACTTTGGCACGCGCATCGTATTTCAAGACGGCTATCTTTTCTTCACCATCGGCGACCGGGGCGACCGCAACGAAGCCCAGAACCTCGCCTCGCCGCCCGGCAACACCTTCCGCATCCATGACGACGGCCGCATTCCGCAGGACAACCCCTTTGTCGACCACCCCGACGCCCTGCCGGAAATCTGGAGCTACGGCCACCGCAATGCCCAGGGCATGGATATCCATCCTGAAACAGGTGTCATCTGGCAAACGGAGCACGGCCCGCGCGGAGGCGATGAACTCAACCGTATCCGGCGGGGCCGCAACTACGGCTGGCCGGTCATTTCTTTCGGCATCAATTACAACGGCACACCGATCACGGAACTGACCGAAAAGGAGGGCATGGAACAACCGGTCATCGACTGGACGCCCTCTATCGCGGTGTGCGGCATCGCCTTTTACACCGGTGACCGCTTCCCCAAGTGGCGGAACAACCTCTTCGTCGGCGGCCTCGCCGCAGAGGTCGTGCACCGCGTCGTTCTCGATGGCGACAAAGCCGTCCACGAGGAAGTTATCCTCCGTAACCGCGGCCGCATCCGCGACATCGCCAATGGCCCCGACGGCTACCTCTACCTCGCCATCAACCTTACCCGAAATCAGCGAGGTTCTGAAATCGTCCGCATCAAGCCGGCCGATTGAGCCGGGCGCTCGCTCAGGTGGCCGCTGGGGACGGGCACCGCCGAAGGCTACGAAAGCGGCAACGAATGTCACTCCCCCGGATGCTCAAGGGCACAGTACCCCGACCGCGAGCGCGCCACCGCCAGATCCACGTTGTCGAGCACCTCGACCGGGCGGCACGGCGGCGGACGCTTCAACTTGGCAAGGACACGCGCGCCGTCACCGTCTTCCAGCCAGTCGCGCGTTCCCAAGGCACGGCCCTCCGTCAGAAAACGCGCGCGCAGCCGCAGCAACTCGTGCGGCTGCAACTCCCCACCGTTCTTCACCGCTTCCAGCAGCGCCGCCGGGTCGATGCGACCGCCCGTGCCGTCGCTTTTCGCCCCCGTCCCCTTCCCGAACATCAGCAACCGGTAAAGCGCGAGGGCTTCCGTTTGGTCCTTCGCCGCCGGAAAGCACGCGGCGAGCGCACGGCAAAGAGACTCATTCCCCGCGAGCGCCTCCGTGTAGCCGCACCAACGATAGTTCTCCGGTAGATCCGCCAAACCCGCGCGCACCGCGTTCAGGTCGATGTAGGCCGCGATCAGCCCCACCAACCACGGCGTGTCCTGCACAAGCACGCTGCCGAAGCGCTCCGCCCACAGTGTCCCCGCCGTCCCGTGCGCGAGATTGAACCATCGCGTGTAGCGCTGCCGCAGCGTGCGCATGAACTCCGAGATGTCGCCCATGCGCCGACGCAAACGCTCTCGCAGGGCCTCCGCCACTTCCGGCGGGTCGTTCGCCAGCGCGTGCTTCAACTCATCCGCGTTGAGCCCGCTCCACTGCGCGCGGCTCTCCCCATAGAGCGCGCGGTAGCGCCGCACCAAGGTGGCGTCATCGCACAGCCGCGCCGCCGGATCAATGCGCACAAGAATGTGGAAGTGCGTCTCCAGCACACAGTAGGTGATCACCTCCACCCCGCTGAACTCCGCCGCG
>SKLD01000476.1 GCA_007123395.1 Opitutales bacterium | reverse complement strand
TCCCCTCGAGACACGGGCGATGAACATCCCGACAAAGGGTGCCCATGCGATCCACCAGCCCCAGTAGAAGAGCGTCCAGCCGCCGATCCAGTCGGTCGGCTCGTAGGCGTAGAGGTTGAATGTTTCGCGGAAGAGCCCGGAAAGGTAATTGCCTGTGTTTTGGGCGAGCGTCTGGAGAAGGAAAATCGTCGGTCCGGCGACAAGGACGAATGCGAGAAGGACGACGGCGAGAATGATATTCAGCTCGGAGATACGGCGGATGCCCGTGTCGAGGCCAAGACCGACGGAGAGCGTGGCGATCGCCGTGATGACGGCAATGAGAAGGAGCTGCACGCCCACAGAAACATCGACATCGAACAGGTAGTTAAGCCCCGAGTTGATCTGAATAACGCCGAAGCCGAGCGAGGTCGCCACGCCAAAGATCGTGCCGAGAACGGCGAACGTATCGACGATGTGCCCGATGGGTCCGTAGATACGGTCACCGATGAGCGGGTAGAAAGCGGAACGGATGGTCAGCGGTAGATTGTGCCGGAAGGAAAAGTAGGCGAGTGACAAAGCCACTACAGCGTAAATGGCCCACGCATGCACGCCCCAGTGGAAAAAGGTGATGCGCATGGACTCGCGCGCGGCGTCCGCTGTCTCGGGCAGAGCGACCGGCGGCGCAACGTAGTGCATGATGGGCTCGGCGACACCGAAGAACATGAGTCCAATGCCCATGCCCGCCGAAAAGAGCATGGCGAACCACGAAAGGTTGCTGTAGTCCGGCGTGCTGTGGTCGGGACCGAGCTTGATGAGGCCGAAACGGGAAATTCCGAGGATTATGACAAAGACCAGAAAACCCGCCACCGCCATCACGTAGAACCAGCCCGCTGTCTCCGTGACGGTGGCCTGTGCCCGCCCGAACACCTGCTCGGCGTATGCCGGATTTGTGATCGCGAAAATCACCAGAATCACGCTTAGGACAGCCGAAGCGATAAAGACGGGCGGGTTGATTTTAATGCGGAAGGGACTCTTTCGTTCGGTGGTGTTTGGATCGTCGGTCATGGGATGGGTTCTTTATGGGGCCGTTAAGGTTTTGCTCTGGGTGTGGAAACGCGGCAACGGCGCGGCAGGTGCCCTTGAGCTAAGGCATTGCCGGGATTTGGCGGTGGTTCATTTAAGTATTCAGAGTTCGCATGGGGCGTCAAGGGGACGGTCACGCCGCCTCGACTTGGGCCGGCGCGACGGGCGGCAACCGGTCGTCGGCGGGGTCCAGCGGACGGGGGATTCTCACCGATGTCGCCCGCCAGCCTTTGTGAACCAGCTTGCCGGATGCTGGCGCGGAGCCGTCACCGGACTTGCCGATGATGCGATACTCGCCCGACGCCGCGTCGGCGGGAACGGTGATGACGCTGCCCTCCGCCTCCGTGCTTACGGGCTCGACGGGGATGTGCTCTTGCAGGGCCGTCGCACAGCCTTGGTGGACGACGCGTGCCGCCGCTCCGACCCGCGCGTCGTCGGCGCGGGAAAGGTCTTCCATGAGAAAATCGACGAGGCGGCCCTTTTCCTGCAGGATGGCGAGCAGGCTGACGGCGGCGTGGCGCGCGGCGCGTTCCTCTGCGGCCTGCGTGTCGGGCGCCGCCTCGGGTGCGCGAAGCGGCGGCGGTTCGTAATCAATCTCCGCCGCTTCGGAAGGCGCGGTGACCGCCCGCACGACAAGCCACACGGCGAGAGCAAGCGACCCGGCGACAAAAAGAAGGGCGTGTTCACGGAATTGCGGCACAAGGGCGAGTGCGTTGAGCGCGGCGATGCCCGTGCCGAAGAGGATCGTGTAGATTTTCATTGTTGCCCTCGTTTATGGACGGATCCCGCGCAGGCGCAAGCGTTCGCGGCGCGGTGCGCAGGCTGAAGCTTCAGCGAGGCACGGTTGCGTGGGGCGGTTGCGTGGGGCTGCGGGGGTCGCTCGCTGAAGCTTCACGCTACGTTTGGCGGTGCGTACCACGTAGGCTGAAGCTTCAGCGAGGCACGGTTGCGTGGGGCGGTTGCGTCCGCCGCGGGGATCAGTCGGCAACGCGCGTGAGGCGGACATCTTTGCCGGAGGGGGAGACGATGACGGGTTCGACGACGGTGGCTTTGCCTTTGCGCACGCGTGCTTCAAGAGCCCACTTGAGAACGATGAGCGTGCCGGCGAAGGAATAGGGCGAAGGCGGCAAAACGAGGGAGAAGGATTCTTTGCCCGCTGTCTCCATTGTGCGAACGTTGTGGGTGGCTTCGATGCGCGAGTCTCGTGTCCCGCGGCCTTCGGTCCACCAGCCGAGGGTTAGGGTGATTTCCTCGGGGGGGCGGTCCAAGGTCCAGAGGAGTTCCCCGTCGACGGTGGATCCGGGGGCGAATACCTTGGAGGGCAGGTCGATGTAGAGGTTGTTGTTCATCGTGGAGCGGCGGCGGGGTCGCGCGGGCGCACGGTAATGGGGTAGGTGTCGTTGACGTTGGGCCAGCGCGGGATCTTGCCGCGCACGGCGAGGGACCACTCGATGCGGTTGTTGCCGCCCTCGAAGCTGTGCATGGTCTCCGTCGGCACAGTAAGGGTGGTCCCGCCCTCGCGGTGGGAGAGGGGCTGGTCCGTTTCGAAGAGGACTTGGCGGTGGAAGAGGACGCGGTCGGTGACGGAGCGGGTACCGCGGCGGTAGGTCGCGCTCTCGCGCCCTTCGAGGAGGACGGCGAGGTGCTGCACGCGGTGCAAGGCGCCCTCGCTACGCCAGCGCAATTGGACGGTCTGTCCGAGGCGGGGGCGGGCTTCCGAGAGGGTGATCCAGAGTCGCGGGTTGGCGAGGGCAAGCCCGCAGTAAACGACCCCGCCGAGGAGCCCGATGCCGATGAGGACGAAGGGCGTCATGAAGGCGAGCATGAACCAGTCGAGGCCGCCGTTGGTGCCGCTGATCGCGCCGGTGATGAGGAAGACGCTGACGACTCCGTTCCAGAACACGGCGACGGCGGTTACGCCGACGAACTTGCCCCACGCGCCCGCGCCCGGTTTCAACTCGGCGGTGCCTTGGTCCTCTTGCGTCACGCGCCGGTGCGAGGAGCCGAAGGAGAGACGCCATTTCTCCGGGAGATAGCCAATGGAACCGAGAAAGAAGAGGAGACCGAGGAGGACAAATATCCCTGCGAAGGGCAGCGTGATCCATGCCGTCGTCGGAACAGCACGGTTCAGCACGGCGATCTCCGGATTGTCCGGATTGACATAGCACGTGGTCTCGAGGCCGACGGGAAATTGACTGATAATCTCTTGCTTGGACGCGCGCCTGCTCGACCATGTCGTATCGAAGCCGTGGCTCCCCCCGGCGTATTGGCGGCCTTCATACGTGTACTGGAAGCGTATGGCGACACGGTAGGTCGTGCCGTCACTCGTGCGGCGCGATTCAACTTCGCTGCTCACAATGCGGCAGGGGACCTGCGGCCACGAACCGCTTTCCATTGCTTGCAGGAGCGGGCGCAGGCCGAGGAAAAAGCCCATCCCCATACCGGCGGCAAGAAAGGCAAGGCCGATGACCATACTGATTGTCCGCGCGGACTTTTGCGACATCCCGCGGAAGCCGGCTTTACCTTGGGCGACGGCCGCGGTCTGGCCAGAACGGTGGAGACGGAATTTCATGGAGAGGTTTTCCGGACGGCAGCTCAAAACTGTGTCGTCACTGCGGTCGCTGCCAAGAAAATAGTGACCGCGCGTTCGCAAGCTAACCTTCGACAAAGCCGGGCCAGCGTCGTAGGTAGTCGAGGAACGGTTCTCCAACGCCGGCGGTGGAAAGGTCGTTTGCGGGATAGGGCGGACTTGCCGGAACAAAGTCGCCGCGCTCCGCCCGCCGCGGCCAGTCGGCGTAGGGTATGGCCACGCGGCCGAGGGCGGCGACATCGGCACCGGATTGGATAGCCTCTTCGGCGTCGGCGGGCGTATGAATCTTTCCCGCGACGAAGAGCGGGCACTGTCCGGCGACGGATTCGACGGCAAGGTCGAGAAGTCGCGGGACTGTTGCGTGATCTTCCGACTTCTCCGCCTCATCAAGTGTCGTGCGGAAGTCCCAGAGTGAGAAGTGAATAAAATCAGCCCCGTCGCCTATTAGAGTGCGGGCAACAGTGAAGGCTTCGCAGGTCGTTTCGGCGTCCTGCCCCGGAAAGTTGCGCGGCGAGAGCCGCACGCCGACGAGAAAGCGGGGTGAGACCGCTTCCTTTACCGCCGCGAAAATCCCGCGGAGAAAACGCATGCGGTTGTCAAGGGAACCGCCCCAACGGTCGCGGCGGCGGTTGGAAAGCGGGGAAAGGAACTGTGCGGGCAGATAGCCGTGCGCGCCGTGGATTTCGACACCGTTCCAACCGGCGGCTTCGGCCCGGCGTGCGGCCCCGGCGAAAGCGGCGGTCACTTCGGCAATGTCTTCTTCGGTGGCTTCGACGGCGGCCTCTCCTTTGGGTTCGCCGGGCAGGTTTCCCGGTGAGGCGCTGATTGGCGGCATACCGGTGAGTTTGGACGGGGCGCGGGCGCCCCCGTGGAAGATTTGCACAAGCGAGAGCGCGCCGTGTTTGTGGATGCCGTCGGCGAGACGTTTCAGCCCGGGCAGCCGTGCATCGCTGTCGATACCGAGCGCGCCCGGCCATCCGCGCCCGCGCGGATGCACGTGGGCGGCGCAGGTTGTGACGATACCGAAACCTCCCTCCGCACGAAGGGTCAGCCACCGGTGTTCATCATCGCTTGCCGAACCATCCGGCAGGCTTTGCTGATTTGTCATCGCGGCGAGAGCGATGCGGTTTGGCGCGGAGACCCCGCTGCGCTTGAAGGTGACCGGACAGAGGAAGGGGATGCTTTTCATCAGGATGAAAGGAACGGCCGAGGAAAGAGAAAACCCGCTGGACCGCATGGCGGGAGCGTGCCGCAGGGTCAGTCCCCGAAAAAGATGGGCAGGAGGTTACCGAAAAAGGCGAAGCTGATGATGCCTGCGGCAGTAGCCGCGAGGGAGGCGATCATGACGCGGAAATTCAGCGTGAGGGTGCAGGCAAAGACACCCGCCGCAAAGAGCGCGGAACCGGCGGCGAGGAAGAGCCCGTTTGTATCGCCGTGGACAAAGTCGGCGAGGTAAAGCACGACAAGGTATCCCCCGCCGAGCATCGCGCGGAAGCGGATAAGCGGGAAGATCTCTGTGGCGGCGAGGAGCATGAGCACGCCCGCGACGAGGTCGAAGGCACCGAGAATGAGGTGGGGTTGCTGGAGCAAAAGCACGAGAATATCGCCCTCGCCTGAGAAGATGCCTTCGAGAGTCTTCCAGCTCGGGTAGATGAAGGTGGCGGCGGAGGCGAGGAGAAGGATGCCGAGGGCCGGCGCGGAGATCGCGGCGGTGCGGTGCGCCCAGCGTTCGCGCTCCTTCACGTAGCGGGTCTCTTCGGTCGTCCCCTCGGCGGCGGCAAGCATCCCGGATACGGAAACCTCGGGGCGTTCCTCGTCTTCGGCGGAATCGGTTTCGGTCTGCTCGCGTTTGCGAAGCGAAAGCGATTTGCGTCTCGGAAAGACACGGTCGCGCAGTTCCGCGTTGGCACCCAAAGCGACCCACGCCTCGAGATCGTCATCGTAGTAAAGCGTCTCCACGGAGACTTGTCCGGCCTCGGCGAGTGTCACAAGCTTCTCCACGTCGTAGGGTCCGCGGGCTGTCTCCGCCTCGGGTGATCGAATGTAGTATTCCTCCGTCATGGTTTCACTCGGAACTCGGATGACATTGAATGTTAAGGCCTTCGCGGCAAGTAAAATGGCGCTTGATCCGTGCCCGGGTCCCGCGGGGGCCACTTTTTACAGTGCCTTCACAGCATCGGTCGCCTCGCAGACGATGTCGGCGAAGGGCTTATGCTGGCTGAGGCCGATCTGTCCGAGGCGGCTCAATTCGAGAAGGGCGAGGAAGCTCGCGACAATCGTGACGAGCGTGGTGTGGGGATCGTTCTCGAAGAGCTGGGTGAAGCGGAAGCGCCGCTCGCGGGAGAGGCGTTCGAGAATGGCTTCCATACAGTCGGCGACGGTCACGGTGTCGGCGTGGATCTCGCCGACAATGATCTTTTCGGCGAGGCGGCGTAGGACATGGTTGAAGACGTTCCATAGCTCAATGCGGTCGGTTGGGCGGAGAGGGCGCGCGGGCAGGTCCTCGCCGGCGGGAATATAATCGCGGAAGACGAGGTTATTCGCCTGCTCGATAAGGGCGTCCAGTCCCTCGGCGGCCTCTTTGAATTTCCGGTATTCGATGAGCTGCTGCACGAGTTCCCAGCGCGGATCGATGTCTTCTTCCTCCTCCTCGGGTTGCTCTGCGCGCTCGTCCTTGGGCAGGAGCATGCGCGATTTGATCTGCATGAGGGTGGCTGCCATGACGAAAAACTCACCCGCGACTTCGAGCTTGAGCGCCTCCATTCCTCGGAGGATTTCGAGGTATTGGCGCGTTACCGTTTCGATGGGGATGTCGTAGATATCGACCTCGTTGCGGCGGATGAGGAAGAGGAGAAGGTCGAGCGGCCCTTCGAAGACGGGGAGATGGATCGCTTGGTCGAGCGTGCGCACGAGCGCGGCCTCGTGGGCGGGAGGCTTCGGCGGGCGGGCGACAGGCGGTAACACAGGATTGTCCACGGCTTCAGAAAGTGTGGAGGAAGACGCGCAGTCCGACTTGGAAGTCGTCCTCGCGTGTGGTCCCCTCGTTGAAGATGACGCTGTATTC
>SKLD01000293.1 GCA_007123395.1 Opitutales bacterium | reverse complement strand
GCGTCGGTCAACTCCGAGTCCAGCAACCACGCCGCACGCCGCGCGTCCAGGTTGAGATACGGACACTTCTCCTCGCCGTAGAGCACACGGAAGCGCCGCACCAGCTCCTTGTCGTCCGCCTCCTTCGCCTGCGGGTCCACCCGCACAAGAATGTGGTAGTGGTTGGACATCACGCAGAAGGTCAGCACCTCCACGCCGCAGAAGTCCGCCACCCGCCGCAGCTCCGCAACAAAGCGGTCCTTCGCCTCCTCGTCGCCGAGCAAGCGCTCCTTGTTCACACAACGTCCATAACAGTGGTAACACGCCGATTCGCCCTCGGGCGCAATCAGTCTTCGGGGATAGGGTCTTCGATACATTGTTCAGATAGCTTTAGGTTTACGATTTTAAATGCCAGCCATTTATTTTGTTTCGTAATTGGATGATTTTTTGTGTATCACAGGTCAATACAAAAATGGACATCAGGAGCATGTATGGATTGAGGATTGAGGGAGATGGCGGGAGCCTTTGGACTTGTCTCCGCTGGACTGTCGTGAAGACTGCGCGCCTTTAGGGTAAGCTGCGGCGCACGCCACCGATAACCCCGAAATCTTGGATATGGAATCTATTTTGAGTCACCGGCGTGTGAAGCGCGCCATGGAGTCGGTCTCGAAGCACCCTTCACGGGTCTTGGATGCGGTCGTGATGGGCGGTGTGGGGCTTGTTTTGCTACTGACGTTGTTCCGGATGGGCGGATATCTGCCTTTCGGGAGCTCGATGATCGCGCCGTCGTGGGTTTTGATCGCAGTCGTGGTCGTGCATGTGCTTGCGCGGATGTTACGCGGTGAAGCGGGGGGGATTCATCCGGCGACGTTGATACCGCTGCCGTTTCTAGCGGTGGCGTTTTTGAGCCAGGCGTGGGTTTCGGGCTGGTCTTTAACGGGCGATTTGAAACTGGCGTTGTGGCTGCAGGCGTATTTGATCTTCGTGCTGGTTCTGCACTCGGCGCGGGCGCGCGGAGCGCAGTTTGCCATGCTGACGATCGTCGCCCTTGTGATGGCGGCGGGGTTTTACGCGGCGTTCCGGCAGGCATATTTCGAGCCGCACTGGTTTCCATTTCCGGAGCGGCTGCGCGACGGTGTTTACGGCAATTCATTCGGCGGGTATATCGCTGTGCCGTATGTGTTTGCGGGATGGGGCCTGTTGCTAGTGCCGTTTTTCCTGATCGGCGCCGGTGGGCGCCGGCTGAAGGGCCCGGTGCGGATGCTTCTTGGTTTTATGGCATTTGCGAGTTTCTTCGCGTTGACGGTGGCGGGCTCGTTGGAAGCGCTCGCGATTTTCGCGGCAGTGTTTTTTCTGACGCCATTCTTTACGGTGGCGACTTGGCGGCAGCGGCGGCGTGTTTTCGGCCGGATGGTATTGGTCGTTGCCGTTCTCGGGGCATTGGTTTGGGTGACGGCGAGCCCTGTCAAGACGCGCCTTGTGGAGATTGCGGAGACGCGTGAGACAACGCGTGAGGCGGTGTCGGGCACCGCGCTGAAGATGTTTCAGGAACGTCCTTTCGAGGGGCACGGGGTCGGTGGTTTTCCGCATCAGTGGGATGCCTTTGCGCCGGAAGAGCCACGTCTTGTGCCGCGCTACGCGCACAACGATTGGGTGGAGTTGGCGGCGGAAACGGGTATTTTAGGTTTGCTTGCTGTCGCAGTGCCGCTAGCCGGGTTTCTCTTCCTTGGATTCCGCACGATGATGAAGCTTCCGTTTCATCAGCTAACGGAGGAAGAGGCAATCCTGCTGGCGCGACGAGAGATTGAAGGACACAGCCACCGTCGGCGGCGCCGAAGGCACAGAAAGAAGGAGAAGAGCCCGAAAGGAAGGATGCCGGGCCAGCGCATCCTGATTCCCGCTATGTCACTTGGCTTGATTGGGTTCGGCGTGTTTTCGTGGTATTCCTTTTCCGCACAGGTCCCGCTGCCTTTGTTTACGGCGGCGGTTATCGCAGCGGTTCTCGCGCGGGCGGTCTCCGGGCGTGAATGGGAGGTGGAGAAACGTTTTGCTCCGCGCACACTGGCATCCGTCGTTCCTGTGGCATTGGCGGCGGGGATTTACGGGCTCGCGTTGCCCGCGTTTCACGCGCAGGCAAAAACCTTCGCGGGACAAGAGGCGCTTGCGGAAGCGATGTTGAATCCGCCGCAGCTTTTTTTCCAGCCCGAGCCGTTGTGGGAAGCGGAAGAAGCGTTTGCGGAGGCGGTCGCGCTGCACCCGCGCAATCACGACGCTTTGGCGGGATGGGCGGCGGCGATTCTCAACCGCATTTATCTGGAGGAGGACGTCGCGGAACTGGGGGAGCGTGCCCTTGCCGTGACGCGAAAGGCGGTGGAGCTGCAACCGACACGCGGGCTGTTCCACCTCTATCATGCGATGGCTCTCGGATATTCCGGTGCCCCTTGGCAAGAGGTTGAAAAACACTTTGAGAAGGCGCTCTATCAAGCGCCTGTCCGCGCTCAGACACATGTGGCTTACGCGCAGTTTCTTCTCCTCAACGGCGGAACACGTGACGAGGTGATGAAATTCGTGGAGCGGGCGCTGGAACTTGACCCGAATTACACCGCCGCGCGCGACCTGCGCGCCCGCCTGATACTTTGACGAACCGAGATCCGGTGACCGACCGGACGAACCGCTTACAGCAGATGATCCATTTGACGCAGAACAGTTTCCCTTCCCGAACCGCCCGTTTTCCAGTTGCGGTAGTATTCGCCGTTGCCGTTCTTGGCGCAGTGCCTCAGGTTTCCGCCGAAGCCATGCTTCCTTACCTTGTGGTGCACGGGCGGGCTTTTGTGGAGCGCGCGGGCGAAGATCCGATGCCCGCCACGGAGAGCGGCGAGCTGCGGCCTGGCGCGGGCATACGCACGGAGGCGGCGAGCGCCGTGGTGTTTTTCTTAGCTTCAGGAGCGCGACTGTCCTTGATGTCGGAGGGTCGGCTGCGGTTTGATGGAGAGGAGCGAAGCGACAGCGGCGTCGATCAACTGGTTTTCTTTACGGAGGGTTCGGTTGTGGGGACGGTACCGGGGCATCTCGCGGGCGAGCGCCTGCGGCTGGCTTCGCACGGTGGTGAGATGAAGGTGCGGGAGTCCGACTTTGTGACGACGTCGTTCGGAAGTCCGGAGTCTGTGGTGACCCAACTCATCGGCGTCGAAAGTGGTAGCTTGCGTTTCGTCCCGGCCGGCGAGGAGAGCGAGGGGGTGCGGACCGTGCATGCGGGGGATTCCATGACGGTCGGCGCGGTGATGACCGGAGGGCATCCCGAGATCCAGATAACGGAGCGTCTCCTCTCGGGAGACATGCGCTACCGTTTGCGGGCGGGACTCACGCAAATCGAAGAGGCGACGGTGCGGCGGGACGTTTCGGCCAACCGTCTGCGCCAGACGCGGGCACCGTCGACAATTCCGCCGCCGGACCGCCTGCGCGATCCCTCTCCAGGCGCCGGGCTGCCGGCACCGCGCGAGCGAAATTGAGCGGCACGTTGAAGCAGCGAAGAGGGTGTTGCCAAGGGCGGCGGTATCGGAGAATTTCCGGGTATGGAGAGGGGAACATCGGGCAGGTCTGTCAAGCCGTGGTATTTGGCGCGGCCGGTGCTCTTCGCGCTTGGGGCGCAGGCAGTGCTTCTGTTGATCGCTGTTTTCATCGTCGTGATTGTGCCGTCGCTCGAGGAGGATCCCGACTTTACTGCGGCGCGCACGATTTATTTGCCGCAGCGCGAGTTGCAGCACCGCATGTCCATGGCAGAGTTCCAGCAGAACGCGCAACCGCCGGTGATGCGTGAGCGGTTGACGACGGCGGCGATGCTTCCGGAGACGATGCCGAGCTTGCCCGCGCTGCCGCAGGTGGACGCAGCGCTGCCCGAGACTCCGTTGCTCGACGCCAACGCGCTGCTCGGCCAGTCCGGCATCCTCGGGGCGTTGACGGGCGCACGCACGGAGTTTTCGACGGTCTCCTTTTTCGGGGTGGAAGACCGCGCGCAGCGGATCGTGATCTGCTTCGATATTTCCACGACGGTAAAGAACAAGGTGGAGCGGGCGGGCTACTCGATGGAACGTATCCGTGAGGAGACGGAGGCGCTGATTGACGGGCTCAATGCCAATACCCTCTTTGGCCTGATTCAGCATGCCCGCAACTACGATCTTTTCCGCGACTATCTGGTGCCCGCCACACGGGACAACAAAGAGGCGGCGCGCCGGTGGTTGCAAAACGAGTTCCGCACGGACGGTATGAGCGCGCGCGGTTGGCGGCGCGGCAACCCCAACGGCATCCAATCCGTGCTCGACGCGGCCTTCCGCTTGGATCCGGCTCCGGATCTTGTCATCCTTGTGTCGGACGGGGACTACTATCGCTCGCTTGGTGGCGGAGCGGGCGAGCGGGTGCCGTGGCGCGATATCGCGGCCGACCTGCGGGACCTGCAGGAAGGCCTCGTCGAGCCCGCGCGGCTGCACTTTGTCGGTTTCCACATGAGGGCGTCGGACCGCAGCGAGGCGAACAGCCTTACGCGGTTCTACAACGGCACCTTCCGTGAATTCAGGTAGGTGGATGAAAACGGCCGTCGATTACCGCGAGCCACTCGTCCGCCTCGCCGGGATGCCCGTGGCGGCGCAGCGCGGTTGCGATCTCGGCAGTCTCCGGGGGCGGCCGGGGGTCGTTCCGGTCGTCGGGCAGATGCGGTAGAGCGGTGGCGCAGACCTTCCACGCCGCCCACGCGCGGACGCGGCGGGGTTCGATGCGCCCGCCGCGCATCCGCCGCGCCTGGTGCTGAAAGCTGACGCGCGGATTGCCGAGAAAGCGGTCCCGCGGGTGGTTCGCGCAAATCCAGAGTAACGCGGCGTAGGGGAGCGGACGGGGCGGTCGCGTGTTAGGGTCGAGGTCGGTGTAAAGCGCCCGGGCCAAGGCAAGGACGGCACGCGCGGAGAGGCCTTGCTTCCAAAGATATTGGGCGTAGGTCAGCGCCGTGTTGTAGTAGGCCGTGCCGATACCGCGGGGATGGGCGCGCAGATCCCGGTAGTCCATTCTCGCCGGGGCGGCGGGCAGGTAAGGACATGGCGGAAATTCGCCCATGGAGACGGAGTATCGGCGCGGCGCGGGTGCTGGCAAGGATGGATGCCGGATTTCCGTTGCGCAGCCTGCCCCCGCGCTTATCCATGGGCCGCGATGCAGGAAAACCCGCCCGGCGTGCATATCCATCAGGCAAGCTTGTCCAAGCGGCTCGCCTTGTTTCCCGCCGGCGCCTTCTACCGCACTTGGGTCAAAACGTTGCGTCTGCGCGTGGACGATTCCGCCGCCGATGCACTGGGCCGTGAAGAGCGCGGTGCCTTCTTTGTCATGTGGCACAACCGCGCGTTTCTTTCTCCCTGCTTGCACCGCGGCTACCGGCCTCCGGGCAAGCGCTTCTTCGGTTTGGTCAGCGCGAGTCGAGACGGTGCATGGCTCAGCGCCGTCTTCGAGCAGTTCGGCGTGGCGACCGTGCGCGGCAGCAGTTCGCGCCGCGGGGCGTCCGCGATGCGCGAAAGTCTCCGGGTTGTTCGCGCCGGGCACGACCTAGGCATCACCCTTGATGGCCCGCGCGGCCCTGCCTATGCGGCAAAGCAAGGCATCGGGCTGCTCGTGCGCGCGACGGGCGCGCCCGTTGTCTATGTCGTGCCGTGTTACCGGAGCGCATGGCGCCTGCGCAGTTGGGACCGGTTTTTCGTTCCCAAACCGTTTTCGCGTGTGGACTTGCGCATCGACTTCCAACCGGAAACCAGCGGTGCGTTCCCAGGAATGTCGCCCGCCGAAGTCGGTCTTGCCATCGGCGAACGACTCCGCCGACTCACGGCGGGCAGCGACCCGGACTTCGGATTGTAGAGAGCGTAGGGAGCGGTCGTGCGGATTGATCCGACCGCTGCGGCGCTCATTCAAAACGCGGCGAAACAACGATTGTGCCGCCGGGGGCGACTTCGCCGTTGGGACCCGCCGACCAACTATCGTCGTTGAGCAGGAGCTTGAACTCGAGAGGTGCTGTCAGGGCCTCGCTCCGCCAGACCCACTCCGTGGGAGAGACGTTCTCCATGAGCGTGCCCTTGTCCCATGAGAGACCGGCGCCGCTGCCGCGGAGGAAGACACCGTTGCCAAAGCCAGCGTCGATCTCGGCGATGACCGTCGTCATCGCTTTGCGCGGGGCGGCTTTTTTGGCCACGGCCTTTTTGGCGGCTTTCTTCGCCGGGGTTTTGACCGCAACCTTCTTTGCGGCCGCTTTCTTCACCGGGGCCTTGACGGCCGCCTTTTTCGTGACGGTTTTCTTGGCCGCGACTTTTTTCACCGCAGTTGTTTTTTTGGATGCTTTTGCCATCGATTGTTGTGGAATGAATTATCGTTGAATCAGAGACGTGGATCTTAATGAATCCGAACGCAATGCAAGCATGTCCGGTGCCAACCTGCAAGAAGTAAGAAACACCCGTGTGCGGCGGCAGCGTGACAATTTGGCGTCCGCGCAAGGCATTGACAACCTGACCGGGCGAGCCGACATTTCTTCCTATGCGTGCCGTCCGCAGTCGTCGGCGCGCCGACCGGGGGGTGTAGCTCAGCTGGATAGAGCAGCGGTCTTCTAAACCGCAGGTCGTGGGTTCGAGTCCCGCCGCCCCTGCCAGTCAAGCGATCCGTCGCCGGGGGCGGGCCTTGGCTTCAAATGCGGTGTGTGTTTTTGCGGGCGACGGCGTC
>SKLD01000395.1 GCA_007123395.1 Opitutales bacterium | reverse complement strand
TCGGCCGCGTCCATGCCGAGGCACTGCGCCCGCTCTTCCCCGTAGAGGGCGCGGAAACGGCGCACAAGCTCCTCATCGTCGCACTCGCGCGCCTGCGGATCGACCCGCACAAGAAGATGGAAGTGGTTGGACAACACACCGTAAGCCAGCAGTTCCACGCCCGAAAACGCCGCTGCCTTGCGCATCGCCGCCACCAAGGCGTCCCGCTCCGCCTCGCCCAGCAGCCCCAGCTGCCGCGCCACCCGGCACACACAGTGAAACGCCGCGCGATGCGCGCTCTTTATTCGAAGGTGATAAGACATGATTCAAGGAATCTTGTCGTTTCCAACGCCAATGCAACAAAAATATTTAAGAAATTATTTTAACTTATCTCAGAATAATATTAAACCAAAACACATTTCTCAAATAAATTCTTGGACGGAGAGGGGTGACAATTGCATGTATTGACTTTGGGGGTGGGATGGAGAGCTTTGGTTGTTATGGATCCGAAAGAGCAGGCTGATCGGGCGGGGATGCGTATTCGCCTAGGTTTTGAGAAAATCGACCGTGATCTCGACTATCTCATGGGGATGTTCGCGTGCGTGCTGGAAGGCGTTGGGGATGCCGCGGTGGCGGCGGCCCTTCCATGGCACGGGGAGCCGTTTCCGCCGGAAGCGGCACTACCGGACAACGCGACGGCGCAAGCCTATTCGATTTCGTTCCAGCTCCTGAATATGGTGGAGGAGAACGTCGCGAACCAAATGCGGCGCCACGGCGAGCGGCAGGAGGGGATGCTGACGGAGCCGGGCCTTTGGGGGTTTTACCTGAGGCGTTTAAAGGAGACGGGATGGACGGGGGAGCAACTCGCCGCCGCCTTGCCGCATGTGCGGGTGGAGCCGGTGCTCACGGCGCACCCCACGGAGTCAAAGCGGGTGACGGTGTTGGAGCACCACCGCGGGCTTTATCTTTCGCTTGTTCAGCGGGAGAACACGATGTGGACACCTTCGGAGCAACGTGAAATCGACTGGCAGGTGCGTAACGCTTTGGAACGTCTTTGGCGCACGGGTGAGACCCTTCTGGAAAAGCCGACCGTCGCATCGGAGCGGGCAGCGCTGCTTCACTACCTCGTAAATGTTTTTCCGGACGCTCTTCGACGCACGGATGCTCATTTACGTGCGGCCTGGGAAGCGGCGGGTCTGGAGCCGTCGCTTTTGGCGGACCCGGCGGTCCTTCCGCGCCTGCGCTTTGGAACGTGGGTGGGCGGCGACCGCGACGGGCACCCGCTTGTCACCCCGTCGGTCACGAGGGAGACGCTTGCGGAGTTGCGCGGGCAGGCGCTCGCGCTGCAGCGTGCGTTGCTCACGGAGGCTCGGGCAAGGTTGAGTCTGAGTTCGGTTTTGCGGCCGGTGCCGGATGCGCTTCAGTCCAAGATCGAAGCCTTCGGAGCGCTTGTCGGACCCGGGGCGCTTGAAGAGGCGCGAAGGCGCAATCCGAACGAACCGTGGCGTCAGATCCTTTCGCTCATTTTGCTGCGGATGCCCCCGACGTGTGAGACGGGCGCATCGGCGGCACCCCTGAGCGAGCGCTACTATCGTTACGCCTACCAGTATACACGAGACCTGCGCGATGTGCGCGAGAGTCTTTGCGAAGCGGGCGCGGCGCACGTGGCACAATCCGACATCGACCCGCTCCTGCGCGCGTCGGAGGTTTTTGGTTTTCACTTGGCGGCGCTCGACATTCGGCAGAACAGCGGTCTGCACGAAACGGCGATCAGCCAAATTCTGCACACAGCGGGTTGGAAGGACGCGGACTTCGCGCAGTGGAACGAGGCACGGCGTATCGAGTTCTTCAATGAGCAACTCGAATCGGCGCAACCGCTCCTGAATGTCGCCGAACTGACAGACCACGAGGCGCTTGCAGCCGTTGGAGCACTGCGCGAGTTCACGCTTCAGCGAGCTCGGCACGGCGAGGAGGGCATTGGGTCGATTATTCTCAGCATGACCCGTTCGCTGTCCGATATGCTCGGTGTTTACTTTCTCGCCCGCGAGGCCGGACTTTTCGCGCAGGTTGACGACGGCACGGTGTGCACCGTACCGGTGGCACCGCTTCTCGAAACCATCGACGACCTTGAGGCGGGGCCGGCAATCTTGGCCGGATTTCTCGACCACCCGGTCACGCGGCGTTCGCTCGCATGGTTCCGCCGGCGGCATGGAAAAATGGTGAAGAAGGGCCGCGATCTCCCGCGCACAGAGGGAATGGAACGGCTCGACGATTATTACCAGCAGGTCATGATCGGATACAGCGACAGCAACAAAGACAGCGGGATCCTTGCCGCGCAGTGGGCGCTCCTCAAGGCGCAGCGGGCAATCGCCGCCGTGGCCGTGGAACGCGGCGTGCGTATCCGTTTTTTTCATGGTCGCGGCGGCACGGTAAGCCGCGGTGCGGGCCCAACGCACCGCTTTCTCGAAGCTCTTCCGGCGGAGTCGGCGGCGTTCGACATGCGGTTGACTGAACAGGGTGAAGTCATCGCGCAGAAATACGCCAATCTACTGACGGCGAGCTACAACCTCGATCTTCTTGTCGCAGGGACTTTTTTTTACTCGCTCACCCATCTTGGGGAGGAGCCTCGTAACCATCCGCTTGAGGGGGTGATGGAAGAACTCGCGAAGGCGAGCCGAGTTGTCTACCGCAGACTCTTGGAGATGCCTGAATTCATGGCGTTCTACCGCGAGGCCACGCCAATTGACGCGCTCGAGATGAGCCGTATTGGGTCGAGGCCGTCCCGCCGTACGGGTGCGCGCACGCTCGCCGACTTACGGGCCATTCCATGGGTTTTCAGTTGGTCGCAGTGCCGGTTTTTCCTTCCCGGCTGGTATGGTGTGGGCGGAGCCTTGGAAGGCCTGCGCAAGAAGGACCCCGAAGCTTGGGACGCGCTTAACGCGGCTATCGACGAATGGCCTTTCCTCCGCTACGTGTTGACCAATGTCGAAACATCGTTGCTCAGCTCCGACCGCGCGATAATGGAGGCATATGCTGCGCTTGTTCGGGACGAGAAAGCGCGTTTGGCGGTGCTTGGGCGCATTTTCGACGAGCATGACCGCGCCCGCCGGGCCGTTGGCGACCTTCTCGGGAGGTCCCGAGAGAAGCGCCGCCCGCGCCTCGAAAAGACCCTGCATCCCCGTGCCGAGGCGCTTCGCCCGTTGCATCTTCGCCAGATCGATTTGCTGGCCCGCTGGCGTTCCTGCGAAGACCCCTCGGAAAAGGAAGCCCTTCTCCAGGACGTGCTTCTCACTATCAACGCGATCGCGGGCGGCCTCCGCACAACGGGATGAGGCGCTGGTGCTCGCGCGAAAGAGGGCCGGCGGAGTCCGCACGGCAGAGCCGGACACTTGGGCAGGGCAACTGTTTGCCTGCCGCTGGCGGGAGTAGGCAAGTGCGCGCTGTTGGCCTGTCAGCGTAGGGACATCTCGATACGGTAGAAAACAGGTTCGCCGGGGGCCGGTTCGGGGAGTGTCACTTCGAAGCGTCCATTGCCGGCGTGTGTGCCTTCCTGGGCGTTGGCGGCGAAGGATTCGAGGTCGCTGCTTTGGGCGACGCGGAAGCGGAAGGCGTCGGCGTAGGCCTCATGCCAGTCCCAATCGATTTCAAGGGCGCCGCCGTTGCGGGTGATGCGCAGGCTGGGCGGCGAGAAGTCGACGGGTTCACCGTCGGGGATGTCAGCGGGGTTCGTGGGGTCGGTGCCGTCGAGGAACTGTTGCAGGGCGCTGAAGCCGGAGCGGTCGGGCGAGGCAAGGGGGTCGCCGCCAGTGGCACCGAGGAAGAAGCGTTCCCACGCGTCGGGGAGGAGGTTGCCGTCCTCGTCGCCGGCGCGGGGCGCGGGGAAGGAGAAGAGGGCGATTTGACTGACTTCGAGGGCGGCATCGCCGCAGGGCGCGGAGACGTCGGTGTAGCCCGCCACTTCGAGGACGGTGCCCTCGGAGAGAGCGAGGTTACCGGGGAGGCGGAAGCGTTCGCCGTTGGCGCGGAGGAGGGCGTGACGCATGCCCGTGGCGGGATCGAGGAGGACGGTGCAAACGGGGGACACCGTGTCCGGCACGACTTCGAGGGCGAGGCTGACAAAGGGGCGCGCGGGCAGGTCGCCAAGCCATGTGGCGGCGGTATCGGCGGCAAGTTGGCGTTGCGCTTCGCTCAACTCCGTGGCGCGCAGGTAGCTTTCGGGGAGATCGCCGTGGGCGAGGAAATAGCGGAACGCTTCCAAGGGCATGGCGTGACGGCCGAGACCTTCCGTGCCCAAGAGCGAGGCGACGCGGTAGACATCATCGGCAAGTTCGCGGAGGACGGCGGCACCGTTGCCGTGTTCCTCAAGCCGGTCGCGGAAGTGGTGCAGGATATCCGGGGCGCGGTGCGGAAGGTTGTCGCCGTCGGGACGGCCGAGCGCTTCGAGGACGGCACGGTCGACGGGTGTGCGCGCGGCATCGGCGGAACGGAAGGGGAAGACGGTGAAGGTCTCCTCCGGGTCGCCGCGGCGCTCGCGGAGAAGCGAGGAGAAGGCCGCTTCAAGGAGGGCGGCGTGGAGGGTGTCGATGGGTGTCAGGTCGGTCTCGAGACGGGTGCGGACGTGCCCGGCGTAGGCGGTTTGCGCGGCGATAATCCATGCCTCTGCTTCGTCGGCGAGCGGTCCGCCGCCATAAGTGTAGTCCACCTTCGGGCGGACGATTTCGGGGCGCGGAAGGAGGGCGAGAAGTTCGCGGCCGGCCCGCGGATCGTCGGCGGCGGTGGCAATGCCGAAGTTTCGCGGTGTGCCGACGGCGAAATAGGGCCGCGCACGGTCGATATCGAGTTTGTCGAGGAGAACGGCCGGAAAGAAGCGTTCACCGCTCACGTTCGAGCCAAGCGGACTGCCGGACGCAGTGCGGGCGTCGTGCCGCGTGCCCGCGAGTGCGTCGGTGGACGCGTCTTCCAACCATGCCACGGGCCGGGCGCGGACGAGAAGGTCAAACGTCGACCCGGGGTCGAGAGTTCCTCCGCCGAGAAGCGTTTCGAGCGTGGACACACCGTCGCCCTCCGCGCCGGTGCCGCCGAGCGGGTCGAGCCCGGCGGAAATCTTCACGAAGTCGGGCACGCCGTCGCCGTCGGAATCCATTTCGTGGGGCGGGGCGGGAAAGCGGTATTCACCGCTGCGGACGGGCGAACGGGTGCGTGCGCCGGGATCGACGGTGACCCATTGCAGGGTGGTGTCTTTGTAGAGCCAGAAGGCACCTTCGTAATCGCTCCATTCGTCGGCGGTGTTTTTGCGGTAGAGCACGCGGAGACCACCGGGCACATGCGGGTGGGCCCGAGGGAACGACACGGAAATGCTTGTGCGGAAGGAACCGGGCAGCGGCTCCGGTTCAAGCACGGCTTCACCGCCGAAGCCGACGGGTCCGCCGAGGCTGGCAAAGGAAATGTGCGGAAGAAATTGATTGGCGAGGGCGTAGTCGACGTTCGGGGGCGGGCTGCCGAGGGAGATCGTTTCCGGATCACCAAGACCGAGGGCCTCGCTGCGGAAGCGTTCTGCCTCCGCGCTTACGTCCGGGGTCGCCTCGGCGGAGCGGGTCCATTCGCCCGCGAAGAGGCGGCCGAGCACGCGGGCGTCATCGTCGACGAGGGCTTCGCCATCGTAGAGCACAAGGCTGGCTGGCAGGCGCTCGGGCGAGGGCCACGCGGGAAAGTTGCCTTCGGCGAGGATGTTAAAGCCGGAGCCATCGTAGCCATAGTGCGAATACGCGGAAGACACGCCGTTAGGCGAATCTCCGCGGAAGAGCGTGAAGCCACCCGCACCGTCCGGCGCGACGCCCGTGATGAATCCGCCCGTGGGAAGAATCTGCTCCACGGGAACGGCTTCACCCGCACTGTTGAGGCGGTAGACAAGCGCCCCTTCAAAGGTCTCATCGATGACGATGAACAAATCCTGTCCGTCGGGATCCGGCAGGGTCTGCACCGCACCGACGACGAGCCGTGCCTCGAACTCGCCGGCGTCGACGAAAAACATCATTCCGCCGCCGGTTTCCGCCGCCTTGATGAGGATTATAGGGTCGCCCGGTTGGTAGACGAGGACGGTGCCGGTGTCGTCGTCCGCAAAGAAGTGCCCGGTGGTCAGACGGGAACCGTCGGGTACGGGATCGGGCGGGGATACCGTCCATTCGCCGTTGGAAAGAGTGACTCCGTGGATACTCCATGAGCCGGGGACATCTCCCTGCGAAGTCATCCAGTAAGCGGAACGCGGGGCACCGCGCTCGTGCGCGAACGGCCCGAGGGCGCGTGTCGTTTCCGGGAGAGCGTCCGTCCATTCTGATTGGAAGCCCGGGCCCGCCTGCCTGAAACTCTCGGCTTGGGAAGGATTGAGTTCACCTTCGTCAACGGCGACTCCCATGAGCAGTTCGCGCGGCGTGATGAATTCGTCGGCGGCGGAGGCAACGAACCCCGGACCGATGCCGGTGGTGAAGGCGGAACGCGGCGGCGGCAGCGCGCCGGTCTGGAACGAGAAGAGGTTCACGCGGTTTGTCGCCCGCCCGGCGAAAGCCACCGTGTCAAAGCCGAGGGCGAAAATCTTGCCCACAGTAACGTCGTCGACCGGGGCGATACCGGAGGGATGGAAAGGCAGCCATGTGTATCCGCCTGACGCTTCCGCGAAGCCCACGCGGAAGATTCCCGTGGCGCGCTCGGCCACGACGACATCGGTCTGACCGTTGCCGTTGAAGTCTCCGGTGAGAAACCATTCGGAGGGTGAC
>SKLD01000389.1 GCA_007123395.1 Opitutales bacterium | reverse complement strand
GGTTCCCAGCTTTCTGTATTGAAATTGTAGCGCCATCCGGCGGCGAAATCCGCACTCCAGACCCAGCATTCGGCGGTGAAGTCATAGGCATGGAACCCGTCGAGGGATGCGCCGTCCGTGTGAACGCTGAACCAACCGGCTGGAACATGGTACACAAAGGGATAAAAATCGTCCATAACGAGGCCGATCCCTGTGTCCTTCAGGCCGGTCTCGTCGGGGACGACATCGGTCCAAATGCTGACTGGCGCGGGAACAGCGTCCACGACCGTGAGGCGGAGCCCTTCGCCGCTCTCGAAGTAGGCCCACTTGCCGGGGCCGATGGGCGCGGCGCGGTTGATGCCAATGTTTTCGAGGTTGGCCGCGGCGACATTGCCGGCGATGAGGTGGTAGGTGCCGAGGGCAACGCTGGTATCGAGACCGTCGAGGTTGCCGATACTGAAACTCTCTTCGAAGGTGACGATTCCGGATACCGCGAGGGTGTGCGCGGGGTTGAAGCGCAAACGACCTTCTTCCTCGAAAGTAAGGCTTCCGGCGAGCGCGGCCGGGCCGAAGCCCGGGCCGATGACACCCCTCTCGACGGTTGTTTCTCCGGTGTAGAGCTGGTTGCCGGTGAAGAGGAGAGAGCCCCGCCCGGCCTTCGTGATCCCCTGCGAACCGGAAAGGACATGGCTGAAGAAAACGACGGCCCCCTCCGCGATGGTCCATGTCGAATCGGTTGTCAGTTCGATGGTGCGGCCCGGCGGCGGCGCTTGGAAGGAGTGAATGCCGCCGTCAACGTTCACCGGGCCTGCCAGCATGAGTCCGTCTCCGTTGCTGTCGACATTGGTGAAGGTGAAGCCGGAGGTCCCGGTGCCGGCCAGCTTGAGCGACACCATCGTCACGTCGTTGCGGTTCATCCGCACCGTGGAGGTCGATCCGCTCATGCGCGGAAGATCGTAGGCGAAGAACAGACTTTCGCCACTGCTCACGCCGCCCCAGTAGACGGGGAAACCCGGTTCGTTGTAGGGAACGCTGCTCCACGCGTTGTCTTGCCCGCCCCAGCGGTTGCCTTCGCCTGTCCAGTAGACTGTCGGAAACGGGTCGGGCTCGACCAGTTCGACGAGGAAGTCATTGATATCCCCGCCGTCGAGCAGCCAGCTCAGGTTGAAGGCGGCGAGTTGCACGGCGGAGTCGCTCCCGGCGGGGCCGCCCTCGAAGAGGAGGAAGATCGTCCCCGCACTGGCCGTCCCCGCGCGCCCGGCGGCGAGGTTGGAGATCCCGCCCGGGCCGTCGTAAACAAGGCGCTTGACGGGCCATGTCACTCCGCCGTCGAAGCTCGCCCACACGGTGACACGCTCGTGCCCGTCCGTGCTGTCGCCGGCGAACTGAGCGGGCACGCTGCCGGTATCGGTATCCACATTGCTGTAGAGGAGAATGTCGTAGCCTTCCACGGGCAGGCGGATGAGTCCGCCCATAAGACCGAAGGTCGAGCCCCGCGGGCCGTCCGGAATATCCGCGTTGCGGTCGGCCGCGATCCAGTTGAGCCCGTTGTTCGGGCTCATGCCGATATAGCGGTTGCCGCGCGTAATCTGTTCGCGGGCGCTGAAGACAAGGCCGTCGTAGGTCAGCTCGGCGATGGCGCTGTCGGCCGCCCCCATGATGGGGAAGGGAATGCCCGTCTGCCAGGAGGCGCCGCCGTCGTCGCTGTAGATGGCGGTGGCGTAGTGGTAGATGCGCCAGTCGGGGGCGTCTGAATCGTTGGGACCGAGAATGCGCACGGGCATGATGAGGCGGCCGCGCTGGTCACTGCCGTAGGGCGGGCGGCAGATGTATTGCAGAGTGATCCCCGGCTGCATGTAGCGCACGTCGAGACCGCGGTTGCCCAGCCCGTCGGGCTCGATGGTGATCGTTTCCCTTTGCCAGCTTTGTCCGTCGTTCGTGCTTCGCCAAAGCGCGTTGATGGCGGGATTGACGTAAAGCACATCACCGGAGACCTCGTCGACGACGGCGTTGCCGTCAAGCGCATCGCCGCCGATGGTGACGGGCGCGCTCCATGTGGCGCCGGCGTTTGTGCTGCGCAACAAGCGGTTGCCGCCGGTGCCCTCGAAGGCAAGGACGGAGCCGTCCGTGGCCACGACCACGCTGGTGCCTCCGGGGCCGGACCAGAGTTGCTGGAGATCAAACGATTCCGCCCCGAGAAAGGCGTCAAGGCCGGTGGCGCGGGCGGGACCGGAAAGGGCGAGAAGCCCGAGGGTAAGAAGCGGGAGTGCGAATGAAAGTTTCATGGTCATTCGGAAAAGGGGTGGTACTGAATTAGTTGAGATAGTCGGCAATATCAGCCCCGTTCAGTATCCATGACAGGTTGAAGACGGCAATCTGAGCGGCGGTGTTGCGGCCCTCCGGCCCGCCATCGTAATTGAGGAAAATACGTCCTTCGCTGGCGGTGCCCTTGCGCCCCACCCCGAGGTTGGAGTAGGCCGACGGGCCGGCGTAGACGGAGCGCTTGAGCGGCCAGGTGTCGCCCCCGTCGAAGCTCACCCACACGGTGATGTTCTCCCGCGTCCGTGTGTGGGTGCCACCGATTCGGGGATCCAGTTCCCCGCGGTCCGTATCCACATTGCTGTAGACCAGTATATCGTAATCATCAAGGGGCAGACGGATAAGCCCGCCCATATTGCCGTAGGAGGTCCCGCGCGGTCCGTCGGGCAGGACGGGATCGCGGTAGGGTTCCACCCACGTTTCACCGCCATCGTAGCTGGTGGCGATGTAGCGGTTGCCGAGGCTCATGTGTTCGCGCGAGTTGTAGAGCAGGCGCCCGTCCCGCAGCTCGACAATGGCGGCCTCGCCGGTCCCGAAAACGGGAAACGGATGGCTGGTCGTCCATGTCTGGCCGCCGTCGTCGCTGTAGACGGCGGAACTGTAGTGATAGCCGCGGCGGTCGATATCGTTGCCCCCCGGCTGCACTCGCGTTGGCACAACGAGGCGCCCGGCATGCTCGCCATACCGAAGTGTGATGCCGGCCTGCATGGAGGAAAAGGTCGACGGCCGGAAACCGAAGCGGTCCGGGGACGGAAGGAAGTCCGTCGAGGCATTCCAACTCACCCCGTGGTTCGTGCTTCGCGAGATGCGGTGGTTGGCCGCGTTCATCACAATAATGTGGCCGTTCGTCTCATTCAGGACGGCGTTGCTGAAGCGGGCCGCGTCGCCGGAGGCGTTTGCGGTGGTCCACGTCAACCCCCCGTTGGTGCTTCGCTTGTATTCACTGGAAGCGCCTCCCTTGATGACAAGCACGTCTCCGTTGAAGGCCGCCACGACGCTGCGCCCGCCGGTTTCACCGCTCCAGAGTTCCGTCGTGTGAAAGAAAGCCGGTCCGAGAAAATCCTCCAGAGCGGCCGATACAGCGCCCGGAAGGCTCAGGGCGGCGAGGAGCAGGAAGGTGTGCCTTGGGCACAAGCGCAAAGCACGGGATAAACGATGATTGTTCATGGCTGAGGAGAATAAGGATCTTAATGATAGCACCGCAAAGCGCGGCGCAGTAAGCGGCCGGGGCATGCCTGTCACCAAGGTTCCCAGCTTTCTGTATTGAAATTGTAGCGCCATCCGGCGGCGAAATCCGCACTCCAGACCCAGCATTCGGCAGTGAAGTCATAGGCATGGAACCCGTCGAGGGAAGCGCCGTTCGTGTGAACGCTGAACCAACCGGCGGGAACATGGTACACAAAGGGATAGAAATCGTCCATAACAAGGCCGATCCCTGTGTCCTTCAGGCCGGTCTCGTCGGCGATGACGTCGATCCAGATGCTGACCACCTGCGGCGGATCGTCGGTGAGCAGATGAAGGCGGGTGACGTCCGCATCGGTATCATACGTGACGACCAACTCGGCCTCCTCCACCTCAGTGTAGATGATCCCGGCGGAAATGGCTGCGTTGAGCAGGGAAACATAATTGACCGAGCTGTCCACTGTATCCGATTCGCCGGCAACGACAAACGATCCGCCGTTGACGACGATCCGTCCGAGGACAGTACTCCAATCGCTCGAAAGGTAAGCCGCGGAAAAATCGAATGTCGGATTTGCCTCGTCAGTGGATCCTTCGACGCGGATGGAGGCGTCATCGCTGAGAATGAGCAGGCCGCCGTCATTAATGAAGAGCTTTTCGGTGTTCACTACCGCGGTTCCGCCAAAACTGGCCATTGCCCCGGCGGACTGCATCCGGAGACCGCCGCTATGGGTTGCCGTCCCCGTGGTTCGGGCGAGAAGGAGTGTGCCACCCGTCATATCGAATGTGGCGGTGGCGGTCTCATTGTTCGCCAACCCCATACGGTCTGCGAAAATGTTACCACCGGACATACTCACGCTCACATCCGAACCGGTGCCTTGGCCGAAACCGATAAAGCCGTTGGAAATATCCAGCGTTCCTCCGGACATTGTAAAGGATACGGTGTTATCCGCACCAAACCCAAAACGGGCATTCGAGGCACTCAAAGAGGCGGCGTCCGCGATGCTGACACTCACCGACACCCCGGCGTTGCCGCCAAAAGTGATTCGCCCGCTCTCCACATTGAGCGCACCGTCCCCGGAAAGGTTAAGCGCCGAATCGGCGGCTCCGGCGTTACCGCCTGCGGAAAACTCAGCATCCCCCCGTTTCACATTCAGCTGACCGCCGGTAATATTGAGTGTGCCGTTCCCTTCGGCGCGATGACCGACGAGAAGCCCGTCGCTGCGCCCGGCGTTTGTCGTGACCTCGACAATCCCGTCGATGAGATTGAAGCTGCTGCCGGCGTTGGCGCTCTGACCGATGTATAAGCCATATCCCAGTTCCAACCGGCCTCCGCCATCAACGGTCACCATTCCCGATCCGGGCCCATTGTCGCGCCCGATACGCACGTTGCGCGTTATCGCGAGGGTGCCCCCGTCAATGAGCAATTCGCCCACCGACCCGACCGGCGCGGATTCGGCATCACCGACAAGTACGTTGCGGTCGAGACCGACGACGCTTTGCCCGGGTCCGAGGACAGCCCGGTCCTCGCCGGCGAGGTTCACCTGCCAGTTCTGCGAGGCCGCCGTCCAAGAGGTCGGGTTCTCCGTGGTATTGTCGAGCACCCAGTTGGCCCAGTTGGCAAAGTCGTTGTTTCCGAGGGCATTGGTCCACGTCTCAGCCGCGAGGGGCGAGGACAGGAGCACACAAAACGGCAGGGATAGACGGGAAAGGTTTCTGAACATATTATTACATTCCATGGGAAGTGCGGGGTTACGAATCCAAGTGAGCTAGGAAGAAGAGCAAACCCTTCTTTACAGAATCAGTCTTGTGACAGCCGCGGGAATGCCAAGTATACCCAACTGGTCAAAATGCCAGACCACCCACTGGCGGGTAATGCGCCGGAAATGCGAATGACACAGATCGCGTCTTCACCTTCCCGGGAGAAGGCCGATGAGCCGGTGGACGTCTTGAATTGAAACGGTCCGCTACTTACCGTGGCGCGAAACTTCAGCGGGCGACCGCCGCACCGCATCGGAAAAGCCGCCCGCCTTTGTTGTCAGTCCGACCACCTCCGTGAGGCTGTCCATCAGGGCAAAACGGAGAGCGGAATCCGCTTCAACTGGATGTCCTCCTTATTTACCGAGGTGAGGACGAGGAGGTGGTCGCCGACGACCACCGAGTGCGCCTGAAAGCCGGGGGCTTTGCTGCGGCCCTCGTAACGGCGTGCGGGAGGCGGGAACTGAATGACCGCCATGCGGTCGAAGATCAATCCGTCACGGGAGAGCGAGATCGCCTGTAATGAACGGCCCTGACCCGCTTTGTTGGGCATCGGCCAGGCCGCGTTGATGACGTAGTATTGCCCGTCCGGCAGTCGCCCGGCGGAGGAACGGCCGCAGGCGTCCGGGAAACTCGTCCGTGTCGGCGCCGTCCATGTCTTGCCATCGTCGAAGCTGAATGAGACGTAGTTGCGGCGGCTTTTGCTCGCCTCCCGATCACGGAGCCGCGACAATCCCCGCAGTCCGTTATCGCGGAAGATACGGACCCATGTGCCGTCATCGAGTTGCCATGCCACCGGTTCCCCGACGGCGTGGTTGTCGTCCGCGGGAGGAAAGCCCCGGCCGAACTGCAACTGCGGCGCGTTGCCCGGATCGGCAAAGATGTCATTGATCTGTTTTACCAGGCGCGGATCGCCGACGGGAATCTTTGGATAGCCGGGAACCGGCCGCGGTGCTTCCTCCAGCAGCCAGAAGATATCCCCTAGGCCGCCCTCCGGGTGGACTGCGCGCGCCATCCGTCCCAAATTCGTCCGCGGTCTCGCTTTCTGTGCGCCGGGCCTCTGCCACTCCGCCACATCCGTGACGGCATAGATGATGCCGTCGACAACAACGAAGCCATTGTTGCTCTGGAAACGCACATGGGGGTAAGGATCGTCCGCCGGCACTTTGTCGGCGAGCGGAGGAAACAGTTCCTCCACCGCCGTCCATGTTCTGCCCTTGTCATGGGAACGGCGGAGCAAACCGTGTTGTCCGGCGGCATTTTCGTCACGCACATGCTGGTCCCAGCTGGCATAGACCACGCCGTCGATGTAGGCGATCATCGTGTGGTGGTTCCACGCCCCCGTCGCCGGGCTCCCGCGGTAAAGCTCGACCGTCCGTAACCCCTCGAGAAACTCATACCGAAAGTCCAGGGGATCGTCTGCCACCGTCCATGATAGCACCGGTGCTTCCGTGCGCGGGACCGCCGTGCGCACCGCTTCCGCACCGCCGGAGGGCGCTGTCTGACAAGCAAGGGGC